>NZ_JADBVE010000332.1:0-10451 GCF_020245285.1 Microcystis sp. M31BS1 | reverse complement strand
TGAGGGAATGAATACCAAAATAAAGCTTATTAAAAGAATGAGTTATGGATTTACCAATTTTGAACATCTTCGACTTAAGCTGTTTGCTTGCTTTAATTCATAACAAAAATTAACACACGAAAACCAGAAGAGCCGAAATTATACAAGCAACAGGAAAAAACGAGCAACTGTTGCGACTAGAACTGGCAATCATTATGTTTAGAGATTATCATATCAGTAGCGCAAAAGCAGCTGATTTTGCCAACTTATCTTTAATTGAATTTCGTCAAGAAATCGCCAAGAGGAATATTTGCGTAAATTATGATAGTGTAGATTGGCAACAAGAATTAGAAACCTTAAAAACTTTAGGTGATCTGTGATTGTTGTTAGTAACACCTCTCCTATTACCAGTTTAGCTGCTATCGGCTATCTTAACTTGCTCCATGATATTTATGGAACAATTATTATTCCAGTAGCTGTTTATGAAGAAATGACAGGATTAGGTTATGCTGTACCAGGTAAGTACCTAGGCAAAATTATTTACACATGACGATCATTGCCCCGTAAGGGTTTTAGCTCGATCGGGCAGGTAATTAATTTTGCATGACTACTTACTATTTAGGATTGTTTTGAGGTTTATCTGGCTTATTTTCTCTTTTAGGACTCAATTCGGCTCTTCTGGTTTCTGTGTGTAAACGAGGTCTATACTGATAGTTTCTTCTTTCAAAATAGTCCTAAAAGTCTTGCCCAGTAAGCATTTAACCTTACATAAGCAAAAATTATCACACAAAGTCGAGAAGAGCCAACGATAAATTGACAAGTGTGGGGATGGGATTTTTTTCCTCCCCACTTCAAGAAAAACGCGCTCTAGAAACCTTCCAAATTTAACTCTTAATTTTAGGTAAACAATTTTTTTAAAATTCCCCGGCAATTACTCAAAAAATTTGACATCTTAGAGCGGACAGGTAAAAATTAAAACTTTTCTCTGCCAAGGCACCGATCGATAGGATAATTAATAATCGGAACATCTGCTCTGAGAATATGTCTCTTGATCGCCGTCAATTTCTTTATCTTTTAGGTGCTACCCTTGGCACAGCCACTCTTGTCGGTTTTAACCGTGCCGCTTTTGCCGCTACTGGTCCCTATGGTCTTATCGCCCTACCCTATGGCTATGATGCCCTAGAACCTTATATCGATAAGGAAACGATGCAATTTCATCACGATAAACACCATGCAGCCTACGTTAATAATCTCAACACGGCAGTGGCAAAATATCCAGAATTGCAGAAAAAAACAGTAGTAGAATTAATTAAAAATCTTGACTCTTTACCCGCCGATCTTCGCATCACTATCCGCAATAATGGCGGCGGCGATCTTAATCATACGATGTTTTGGCAGATTATGTCCCCCGATGGCGGTGGCGAACCAACAGGAGAAATAGGAGCGGCAATAATCGCTAAATTTGGCAGTTTCGAGGAATTTAAAAACGCTTTCAACCAAGCAGGTACTAAACTTTTTGGTAGTGGTTGGACATGGTTGGTTTTAAATAAGTCAGGACAACTGGAAATTATCAGCACTGCTAACCAAGATAGCCCCCTAATGATGGGATTACAGCCAATTATGGGCAATGATGTCTGGGAACACGCCTATTACTTAAAATACCGTAATCAACGGGCTGAGTATTTAAAACAGTGGTGGAATGTGGTTAACTGGGAGGAGGTAAATCGCCGCTATGTTCAGGCAAAAGCTTAACGATGACAACTTTTACGGTAACAGTTCCCGCTACCACTGCTAATATTGGGCCCGGCTTCGATTGTCTCGGAGCGGCCTTAACCCTATATAATCAGTTTACTTTTACCCTGCTGCCAGCAACGACAGCTAACCCTGTCAGCATTATTGTCAAGGGAACTGAATCAGCTAAAGTTAGCCAAGGTGCTGATAATTTAATCTACAGTTCTTTTTTGCAAGTTTATCAAAAAATAGGACAGAATCCGCCCCCTATCGCCATCGAGATCGGTTTAGGGGTTCCTCTGGCTAGAGGTTTAGGTAGTTCTGCGACTGCTATTATCGGTGGGTTAGTGGCTGCCAATCAATGTGCGGGAAATCCTTTATCTCTGGGGGAAATCGAAGCATTAGCGATCGCTTTGGAGGGCCATCCAGATAATGTGGTGCCGGCTTTGCGGGGCAACTGTCAGCTATCGGCAGGATATAGCACAGATTGGGCTATATGTCAAGTATTTTGGCAAAAAAATCTCATTCCCGTCTTGGCGATTCCCGATTTTGAACTGGCTACGGCAAAAGCTAGGGCGGTTTTACCGGAAAAAATTAGCCGTCAGGAGGCTATTTTCAATATTTCCCGCTTGGGTTTATTATTGCGGGGATTGGAGACGGGTAACGGCGATTGGCTGAGAATTGCCCTAGAGGATAAACTGCATCAACCCTATCGCCAATCTTTGATCCCGGGTTACGAAAAGGTGAAAAAAGCCGCCATTAATGGGGGTGCTTACGGGATGGTAATTAGTGGCGCAGGTCCCACCCTATTAGCTTTAACTAACCCCGACAATGCCCAAAAAACAGCCACAGAGATGACAAATGCTTGGAAGGAAGTGGGGATTAACTCCAGTGCCAAAATTTTGGCTTTAGATACCCTAGGGGCGCAAGTAAACTGTTAAGCATCCAATTTACTTGTTAAGAGTCCATGGCAGATTGGTTGGGGTGTGGGGAAGTGGGGTGTGGGGAAGTGGGGAGCTTTTCAGTGAACAGTAATCAGTAATCAGTGAAAAGACAGCAGTGTTAGGATAAAAATAGATATAAATAATTGTTAAGAAAATGACGCGAATTACCGTTATTGGTGCAGGGATTGGCGGACTAACGGCGGCGGCATTATTGGCGCGTCGAGGTTATCAAGTCACAGTATATGATCAGGCGCTCGTCCCCGGGGGTTGTGCCTCGACTTTTTCCCGTCGGGGTTTTACTTTTGACGTGGGGGCAACTCAAGTGGCAGGATTAGAAGTAGGGGGCATTCATCAGCGCATTTTTGCCGAATTAGGGATAGATTTACCCGATTCTGTCCCCTGCGATCCCGCCTGTGCAGTTTTTCTGCCGGGGGAAACCACTGCGATTAACGTCTGGCGCGATCGGCAAAAGTGGCAAGAGGAAAGACAAAAACAATTTCCGGGCAGCGAACCTTTTTGGCAATTATTACAAAAACTCTTTCAAGCAAGTTGGCGTTTTCAAAGTCGCGATCCAGTTTTACCCCCGCGCAACTGGTGGGATTTAGGGCAATTAATCGCCGCTTTGCGTTTAGATACTGCCATTACCTTCCCTTTTACTTTGATGACTGTGGGGGATGCTCTGCGATTATACGGCTTAGAGAGGGATAAACGCCTAAAAACCTTTCTTGATCTCCAGTTAAAGCTTTATTCCCAAGTTACTGCCGATGAAACCGCTTTACTTTATGCCGCCACCGCTTTAGCAGTTTCTCAGTCTCCCCAAGGTTTATCCCACCTTCAGGGTAGTATGCAAGTATTAAGCGATCGCCTAGTAGCAGCTTTGGAAAAATACGGCGGTAAATTGCAAATGCGCCACACAGTGGAAAAAATACTGACAGAAAAGGGAAAAGCCACGGGAATTATCGTCAGAAATCAAAAAAATGACCAAATAAATTCAGAAATGGCCGATGAAATTGTCGCTAATATCCCGATCCAAAATTTACCACAATTAATCGATCGCGAAGCCATTCCCAGTCTTTATCACCAGAGAATCGAAAAACTTCCCCCCGCATCCGCTGCTTTTGTGGTTTACTTAGGAGTCGATCGCGCTGCTATTCCCCCCGATTGTCCCCCCCATTTGCAATTCCTCTACGATTACGATGGCATAATCGGCGAAAATAACTCTTTGTTTGTTTCCGTGAGTAAAGAAGGGGATGGCCGCGCTCCAGTGGGAAAAGCGACGATTATTGCTTCTTCCTTCACCGATACCAGTCTTTGGTGGCGAAAAGGAGCAGATAATTATCAGCAATTAAAAGCAGCATACACCCAAGAGGCGATCAAGCGTCTCGGTAATTATTTCCATCTTAGCCCTGATCACATCGTTCATATCGAATCAGCTACACCTCGTACTTTTGAACGGTTTACGGGGCGAAATCAGGGCATTGTCGGCGGTATTGGTCAAAGATTGTCCACTTTTGGCCCTTTTGGCGTAGCGACGCGCACTCCGATCCCCCATCTTTGGTTAGTGGGAGATTCCACCCATCCGGGAGAAGGCACTGCCGGAGTCAGCTATTCGGCACTCACGGTAGTTAGACAGATTGAGAATAAATTATTGGCTTCTAGTTAGCCGTAATTATGAATTATGAATTGGGAAGAATAAATAAAAGCAATCTTCTGAATACTGAATACTGAATAATGATAACTGATAACTGTTAACTTACCCACTGATAACTGATAACTGATCACTGATAACTGTTATAAAGCACCAGCTGCCGTGCGATCGAGTATTCCTGATCCTAGATGATAGGTAATATTAATTGCTTGTAGGACTGGTTGAGAGTCAACTCCTTTGGGATAATCGATGACACTAACCGCACCATTTCCCTGTTTAATATTCCAGAAATTGGCGGGTTTTAAACCCAATAAATAACAAAGAATCACCTTATTAATGGCATCGTGAGCTACCACCATAATTGTCTTAGGACTATCGCTATTACTATAGGTTTTAACGATTTGCCGCCAACAAGCGATCGCTCGATCCCAAACTTCCTGTAAATTCTCCCCTTCCGGCATTTGCACGGTTTCCGGGGCATTTTTCCAGTCTTCTAACATCCCGGGGAAACTCGCTTCAATTTCCTCCTCTAATTTACCTTCCCAAAGTCCGTGACAGATTTCTGTCAGATCCCCTTGGGTATCTAAGGTGATATCGGGGTGATATTGCAGGATAATTTGGGCAGTTTCCTTGGGACGGGACAAAGGACTGGTGACAGCGTGATCGATCGCCGTTTCTCGCAGAAATTCGGCGGCTTTCTCAGCTTGAGCTTTGCCATTATCATTGAGAGGAATATCGCGCACCCCTTGAAAACGTTTATCCCGATTCCATTGGGTTTCTCCGTGACGCACAAGCAGCAGCCTAGAACCTTGGAAAGGAGGACGCGGTGGGGGTAAAGCTATCCCTAGGTGTGCCGTTTGATTGAGGGATTCCACCTGGACAGGATCACCAAAATTACCCGTAAAATTGAGAACATTAACGCAACAGTTAGATTGTTGTAGGGAATGGTATAAGGAAACCGGAATACCGATGGCACTGAGGATTAAACAGCGATTAATACCGTTATGGGCAACAATTAGTATAGTTTGTCCCTCGTGTTGGGGAATAATTTCTCGCCAAAAATCCTGCGCTTGTTGATAGAGGGAGAGAACGGGGTAATGTTCTTGACCATCGGGCAGTATCATCTTGAATTCGTGAGGTTTTTGGTGCCAATCCCGATATTCTTGGGGGTATTGAGCTTTTACCTCCTCTTTGACCATATTTTCCCAGATAGGCAGATCGATTTCTAGTAACTGCGAAGTGGGTTGAATGACGGGAGAGTGATTTAAACGAGACTGAATCACCTCAGCAGTAGATTTGGCTCTTTGGAGAGGACTACAGTAAAAAGCGGCGATATCGATTTGACTGAGGGCATTTCCTACTTTTTCCGCGTCCAGATGCCCTTTTTCCGTCAAAACCGAGCCATCACTGCGACCTTGTATTTTCTGCTCTGCGTTATAACTGCTTTGTCCATGACGAACAATAATCACACGAGTAGCCAAGCGGTTCAGTCTCCTTAACTAAAAGTCTCAATATCAGATTACAGGCGATCGGGATCGGAGTACAGTCTCGTTAGGGGATAGGGATTAGGGGAAGTGGGGAAGTGGGGAAGTGGGGAAGTGGGGGAGTGGGGACGTGGGGGAATTTCAACTAAAACCCCAACACCCTAAAACCCCAACACCCTAAAACCCCAACAGCCAATAAGAATATCAAAACTTCCTGATATAACAATCTCTTTGGGATCAAGGGTTTGGCGGTTTTATCAAGAAACCATGACAATGTACTTGGTCAAAATCGGAATCTTGCTGTTTAATAGGTATTTATAACAAGCGATTCCCTTGATCCCCATCGAGTGGATCTCTCGTTCACAAAGCAATCGATGAGTAGTTAGAAGGATTACCCAGATCACTGCTTTTGCAAATGCCCAAAAACATTTGCCGTCGTAACTAATCGGAGAGCGTCAACTCATGGTTCCAGAATACCCCCCCTTAGATGAGATGACCTTGCGGCAACTACGACGAGTTGCCAGTCAATACAGCATCTCTCGTTACAGTCGGATGCGGAAAACGCAGTTAATCGAGTCAATTACCCAAGCTATGGGAGTAAGCGGCAATTTTAAATCTATTATTAAAGAGGAAAAACCAGTGGAAGCAGCAAAATTTGAATTAGGTCAAGCTAACCCGATCGAAGATATACTAGGTTCAGTGGATGATGGTTTAGGAGATCTGCCCGGTGGCTACGGTGAAAACCGCATTACCCTCCTACCTCGCGATCCTCAGTGGGCCTATGCTTACTGGGATATCCCCAACGAATCGAAAGAAGATCTACGTCGTCAAGGGGGACAACAGTTAGCCCTGCGTCTTTATGATGTCACCGATATCGATCTCAATAGCCAAGGCGCCCACAGTGTCCAAGAATATCTCTGTGATGAATTAGCCCGGGAATGGTATTTACCAATTCCAGTCAGCGATCGAGATTATGTTATCGATATCGGTTATCGTTGTGCTGATGGTCGTTGGTTAGTTTTGGCCCGTTCTCCTTTAGTGCGGATTCCTCCCGTCTATCCTTCCGACTGGATTGAAGATATTTTTGTCACCGTTAACTGGGAAGAAGAACTGGTGGGTAAAACTGTTTACGAACTCGTTCCCCCCAGCAAACGCTACGACAGCAGCACCGGAACCACTGGAAGCCCTATCTACGACCAAATTTTCGAGAGTGTCGGCGATATCGAGGCCCTACGGGTGGCCGGTTCCTTGTTTGGTTCCATGCAGCACGTCGCTGGTTCCGTACCGATGTCGGAAGTGATCAGTTCTTATGTATTCCCCTCTGGGGTTGGTATGTGGGCAGTTCCCACGGTATCGGGACTAACCGCTTCCGGTATCGGGATGACTGCTTCTGGTATCGGTATGGGTGCTTCGGAAACCCTACAACGTCCGCGCAAATTCTGGTTAGTTGCCGATGCCGAATTAATCGTCTATGGTGCCACCGAACCCGATGCCACCGTAACTATCGGTGGTCGTCCGATTAAACTCAATCCCGATGGCACTTTCCGCTATCAGATGTCCTTCCAAGATGGTTTAATCGATTATCCGATTATGGCCGTGGCCGCCGATGGGGAACAAAATCGTTCTATCCACATGAAATTTACCCGGGAAACTCCCTCTCGCAATACCAACACTAAAGATGAGGCGGTTCTAGAATGGTTATTCTAGATCGGGTTTTCTAACGTTACCAAAGCCAACCTAATTACCTCCCCCTAACTGAGATTTAGTTAGGGGATTTTTTGGGGATTGTCAACGCTATCAACTTCTATTCCCAAATCTGACAGCTTAAATCGCCCGATTTTTGGGAAAGACGCAGATTTTCACCGTAATCGACGGGAACATCGATCACCGCAGGGACATCTTGCTGGAAAGCATCCTCTAGTATTGGGATCAAATCCTGAGCAGATTCCACCCGATAGCCTTTTAATCCCATACTTTCGGCAAATTTAACAAAATCGGGATTACCAAACTTAATAAAAGAAGAGGTCCCAAAATGATTAAACTGCTTCCATTCGATTAAACCGTAACCGCCATCATTAAAGATGAGAGTGACGAAGGGAGTTCCCACCCGCAAAGCTGTCTCCAATTCCTGACAATTCATCATAAAACCGCCGTCTCCCGTCACCGCCACAATGCGCTTATCGGGATGAACTAACTTAGCGGCGATCGCACCAGGGATGGCAATACCCATAGCGGCGAAACCGTTAGAAATAATGCAAGTATTAGGACAATCGGAGTGATAATGGCGGGCCATCCACATTTTATGAGCGCCCACGTCAGAAATGGCGATATCTTCCGGTCCCATCACCTGACGCAGATCGTAGATCAATTTTTGTGGCTTGATCGGAAAACCCGTATCATTGGCATAGGTTTCGTAATCGGCCCGAATTTCCGTCTTTAATCCCGCAGTAACAGGAGTTGGTTTATTCTGGCGATCAGCCCGTTTGAGGATATCGATGAGAGAATCGGTGATATCACCCACCACTTCCACCACCGGGGCATAACTGCTGTCAATTTCCGCCGGAGTCATGCCGATGTGAATAATCGGTAATTTCCCGTCTGGATTCCATTTTTTCGGGGAATACTCGATTAAATCGTAACCAACAGCGATAATTAAATCACTGCGCTCAAAAGCACAACTAATCAAATCCCGTTGCTGTAATCCTACCGCCCAAAGAGCCAGAGGATGGGTATAGGGAATCACCCCCTTACCCATAAAAGTGTTAGCCACAGGGATATTCAAGGCCGTGGCGAATTCCGTTAAAGCCTCACTAGCATTAGCGCGAATTGCCCCATTTCCCGCCAAAATCAAGGGATTTTTCGCTTTAGAAATCACCGCCGCCGCCATGTTCAAAGTCCGATAGGAAGCGTAAACTTTTTCCTGACTATCGAGGGGCAAAGGACTACCATCGGCAGCCATAGCGGCGATATTTTCAGGAAGATCGATATGAACTGCCCCCGGTTTCTCACTTTGGGCGGTTTTAAAGGCTCTCCGTACCACTTCTGGGGTGATACCTGGCCGCACGATTTGTTTATTCCATTTCGTCACCGGGGCGAACATGGCCACCAGATCCAGGTATTGATGGGATTCAATGTGCATCCGATCGGTTCCCACCTGGCCGGTGATAGCCACCAAGGGCGCCCCATCGAGGTTAGCATCGGCTACCCCTGTCATTAGGTTAGTCGCCCCCGGTCCTAAGGTGGAGAGACAAACCCCCGCTTTTCCCGTTAAGCGTCCATAGACATCGGCCATAAAAGCGGCACCCTGTTCGTGACGGGTGGTGATAAATTTGATCGAGGAGTTTTTTAGGGCTTCCAAAACATCGAGGTTTTCTTCCCCGGGTAGCCCAAAAATATACTCGACCCCTTCATTCTCTAGACATTTAACTAGAAGTTCGGCTGTGTTTAATTCCCCCATAGTTCCCTCCTGTAGAGCTTACTTCATCAGTAAAGTCTCTAGAGATAGTTCATCCCGGCGGATTGAGGTTGTTGCGCTCAACTCGTCGGGATGATATCAGTAGACTATATGTACCAATGTAGCTGACTAAAATTTTGTTTAAGTCTATCCATATACCATTGTGACTTAGATCTTGACCCTTGGCAGATTATTTATTAGCACAATTGGGGAGAATTTTTTTTAGGCCGTTAATTCTTCGGCGGCGTGGGCCAGTTGGGCGGCGACTTTGGCTAAATAGGGACGACTTAACCACCAGATAAAGGGGGACAGCCAACCCCGCAGAGTGACAGAATAGGAAATATAACTACCACAGAGGGTTGATTCCACTTGGTAGGTCATTTTCTGTTCCATGCCGGGGATAGCGAGAACTCTGAGGCTGAGAAGTTCCCCGGGACGGACATTTTCCACGAAAACCCGGATAGGAATGGGAGTCAGACGGGTGACAGCTTGATAGATTAACCCCGGTTTAGCGATTAAACCCAAGGGAACATCAGCCTTGGCAATCAAAGGATGCCAAGAGACATCGGCCACATTGATTAATTTTTGCCAGAGGACATCGACGGGGGCGGTACTGACCACCCGATAGGTTTTGTAGAGTGAAAACTTACAGAATAGTCTGCCTTTGGCCGCTACAATCCTTAGGGAAAAATTGAGAATCACCGATCGCCCCCCGCAAAAATAATCCAGGTAATCTTCTATTTTGACATACCCCACGCCGTAAACGGACGTGGATTCTTCTAGCATCACTGCTGTGAATTTATGGCTCAACGAGTCCACTTGAATTAGATTCCTGGCGAAATCCCACCTCTGGGTGGTTCTCTCCTCAGACTTTCGCTCCCTTACAGAAGCCTGTTTTCGGGGTCCCCTACGATACGGTTCAAAACCTCTAAAATACTTGGTTTCTCTGGTACTTGGTGCTGAGAATTTTACCTATAGGAGCATTCCCCTATAGAACCCCATAACTCTAGTTTTCAAGGTGCGTTCATCGGTTGATGACTGGGTTTTTTAAGCGGTTGCTTACCCAGCCTCCTATTCTTAATATACTTTAGACGTTCATAATCTGAGATTTATTAAACTTCTGAAATCGTAGAGTCAGCAAGGAATCCAGTTCTTTTTTATGTTTCAGATGGGCATCATTCAGACATTCATAAATAGCTGAAGAAAAGTCA
>NZ_JADBVE010000331.1:0-9013 GCF_020245285.1 Microcystis sp. M31BS1 | reverse complement strand
TCGAGAATTTGAAAATAAAGAAGAACTGGAAAAAGTAGTCAATCAGCTTTTAAATGAAGGGGGATTGATTATTAAATGGAGTAGAAAACTTAAAAATAAGGGTAATGCTGTCAATGTAACTTAAATGCGTAAAAGCTTATCTTCGATGGTAATCGGTTGAGACATGGTTATTTGTTTTAATCTTTCTTATTTTACTTCTTACTATAATTGTACTAGCAAAGTGCAAGTCATTTTAGGGACGGGTGTGAATTGAGCAAGTCAATGGTTATACTAAATCCGTTGAGTAACGCACAGAAAACGGGTTTCTCGGAGAAACCCGTTTTCTACTCATGCACTCATGCAAAACGGAGAATAAATAATCAGTTTTTAATAACTGGATTTAGTATGAGGACGATATAGCGGGGACGGGAACCACAGTTTCTTCGTTGATCATGGTTTCTAATTGTTCAGCCTGGGATTTGGCTCAATAAATTGATCATTGCAAATAATTGTTACGAATACTTGACTTAAGATATGTCTATGCCCACAGAAACACAAATCAAAGAAAAAGCGCTAGAGTTAGGTTTCCATGGGGTCGGTATTGCTTCTGTGGATAGTCAAGACTCGGCGGTATCCCATCTAAAAAGCTGGTTAGAGCGGGGTTATCACGCTGATATGGATTGGATGACTAACCCGAAACGACAGGATATCAAAACTCTTTGGCCAGAAGTGCGATCGCTAATATGTCTTGCCCTTAACTACTACACCCCCCAGCAACACAGTCAAGAACAAAACCATGGCAAAATTTCCCGTTATGCTTGGGGAAGGGATTATCACAAAGTATTAAGTAAAAAATTAAAGGCCCTCAGTCAATGGTTAGAAAGTCAGGGGGAGCAAATTCAAACCCGTTACTATGTGGACACCGGACCGGTACAGGATAAAGTTTGGGCGCAAAGAGCAGGGATCGGCTGGATTGCCAAGAATGGTAACTTAATTACCCGCAATTACGGTAGTTGGGTCTTTTTAGGGGAAATATTAACTAATTTACCTTTAGAACCCGATCGACCCCATAGCGCCCATTGTGGCACCTGTAGCCGTTGTTTAAGCGCTTGTCCCACCCAAGCAATAGTTAGTCCCTCTGTGGTGGATGCTAATCGCTGTATTGCATACCATACCATCGAAAATCGTGCTGTAACTTTGCCTACAGAAATTGCCGAGAATTTACAAGGTTGGGTAGCTGGCTGCGATATCTGTCAAGATGTCTGTCCTTGGAATCAACGTTTTGCCCAAGTTACCGACGTGGAGGATTTTCAACCTCGTCCCGAAAACCTCTCGCCAAGGTTGGAGGAATTAGCTAATCTAACTATAGAGGAGTGGGATCGTCGTTTCATCTCGTCAGCCCTGCGTCGAATTAAACCCCAGCAGTGGCGACGTAATGCCCAAGCTAATTTAGCCCATTCCCCTCACCCCGCACAAGATGACAATTAAAGTAGTCGTGTTCGATTTTGATGGTACTATCGCCGATACCCACGATACTTTCGTGGAGATTGTCAATCGTTTGGCTAAAAATTTTGGTTATCAACCCATCAACGAGGAAGATTTGGCCAGACTAAAAAACCTTAGTTCCCAAGAAATTATTAAACAATCCCAAGTTTCCCCCGTTAAAATCCCTTTTTTACTCTATCGAGTTAAACGGGAATTAAATAAACAAATTGAATGTCTGAAACCTTTCCATGGCTGGCATCACTGCCTAGCCACTCTTAAAGAAAGAGGCTATAGATTAGGAATAATAACTTCTAATACCAAGGAAAACGTCACCATATTTTTAGCAAATAATCAACTCTTAAATTTATTTGATTTTATCTATTCGGGAACGCCTTTATTCGGCAAACACAAAATTATCGATCGCCTGATCCGACAAAATAAATTCTGTCCCGATGAAATGATTTATGTCGGCGATGAAACCAGAGATATTACTGCTGCCCAAAAAAGTCAAGTGCAGGTGGTGGCAGTCGCTTGGGGCTTTAATTCCCCTCAAATTCTCTCCCAATTTAACCCTGATCATCTCATTGATCATCCCCTAGAATTATTGGATATTTTAGATAGGGCTGGCTGAAAAAGTTTTTACTAGGAGCATGGACATTTGTACTAGAATATCCAACACTCAGTTTAAATATAGACTTCGATCGATGGGGGCAGAGAGACTCGAACTCTCACGAGCTTATAAGGCTCAACGGATTTTAAGTCCGTAGCGTCTACCATTCCGCCACGCCCCCGTTATTTAACCGACAATTTTTTATCATATCACAAATAATTTAATTGGCAAGAGTATTTTCAGCAAATTATTTTAGTCCGCCAATTCGATCGCCGCAAAGGGGGAAAGACAGGGTAAAATAATCAGCAGGTGGATTGCCGTTCACCGACAGCTATTGAGAAAAATCAATCCTTATGCAATCAATTCTGACGCAAGAAACCATTATCATCGCCCTGATCTACCTATCTCTCAGTGTCTTGTATTTGCTCGTCATTCCCGCCGTTATCTACTACTACCTCAATACGCGCTGGTATGTGGCTTCTTCTTGGGAAAGAGGGTTTATGTACTTTCTGATGAGCTTTTTCTTCCCTGGGATGCTGTTGTTAAGTCCTTTCCTTAACTTCCGTCCCCAACGTCGTACCCTAAAAGCTTAAGTTATCACCAAAAAAACCCATGAGACGCATTGATGTCATCGGGATCGGTATAGGGATGTTTGCTATGGGCGGCATCCTCTACATTATCCTACAAAAAACCGGTTTAGATAGTGCTTCGGCGGGAATTTGGAGTCAAGCGGTGTTGGTAGGTGGTGTCATCGGTTGGATTTTTACCTATCTGTTTCGAGTCGCCACCGATAATATGACCTACGGCCAACAGCGCAAAGATTACGAAGATGCCGTCTTTAAAAAACGCCTGGAAGCGATGACTCCCGAAGAAATCGCCCAAATGCAGCGGGAGATTGAAGAAGAAAAAACTAAATAAATAGATGAAACCCGATAAAATCATCATCGGTTGGCGAGAATGGCTGGATTTACCTGATTTAGGCATTACCAAAATAAAGGCCAAGATTGATACAGGCGCTCGCTCCTCGGCCCTACACGCTTTTCATCTCCACCCTTTTCTCGATGGCGATCGCAATTGGCTGCGCTTTCAAGTTCATCCCTACCAAAAAGATAGTCACCACACTGTCACCACCACCGCAGAAATCCTCGAATGGCGACAGGTAAAAAATTCTGGGGGTCAAAGTCAACTACGTCCTGTTATCAGAACAAGTGTATTACTTGGCGATCGTCAATGGGCGATCGAATTAACTTTAACTAATCGCGATGTCATGGGTTTTCGGATGTTATTAGGACGAGAAGCGCTGAAAAAAGGCTTTCTTGTCCATCCGAATAAGTCTTTTTTACTGAGTTAAGTTATATTTAGGGTTTGCGGCAAAAAGTTTTTCCTAGGGGCAGGGTGTGGGTTTTACCGATTTTGAGGGGGTCAATTACCTAATTTTCAGGGAAAAAGTCCCGGAATTTTCCCCCTGATCACTCCCAGGGCCGGTACTTTTTGATTGACAAAAAGTCTAAAGATATTATCCAACAAGGTTTTTAGATTTATTCAGCCAGCCCTAAGTAGCGGGTAAATCTTGGTATTCAGCCAAAGCATTTATAAAAAACAAGTCTCCCCAAATTAAACCCGTATCATAGATTTGGCTGGGTTGAATCGCGGCGGGATGATGATAACAACCATGACGCAATAAACTCATCTCTGGGGCGGTTTCGTCGGGAAAATAGGCAAAAGAAGTCAAATTCAAGAGAGTATTATCGATCGCCTCTCGATAGGTTCCATAACTAGGATCACTGCTGGGTAAAGCTTTTAATAAGCGAATCATCCCCGCCACAGCGATCGCCGCTGCCGAAGAATCCTTTTCCGTAGCGCCATTTTTTTGCAAGGCATAATCAAAGTCCCAGGGAGGAATAAAATCCCCGGCGCGTCTTTGTCCACCGGGCCAGCGATCGGGCAAATTGTCCAGATAATAATTAATGGCATCCTTGGCAATGGTTAACATTTCCGGATCGCCGGTGTAAATATAGGCCGTCGTGGCACTATAAATAAACCAAGCTTGACCCCGGGACCAAGTGCTATCATCGCGCCAGCCCTGTTTTCCCTCATTAAATAAGAAATTTCTATAGGTGGGAGAGTTGACATTTTGATCAAAATAGCCTCTTTGCCAAGTTCCCGTTTTACCCGGGCGACGGTTAGCCCCAAAAGTGCGGCTAATGGTGCGGATGTGGGAAAGGGCCTTTTCTTGCCAATCTTTTGCTTCCTTGGGGTCAGGATTGTGGAGACCTGCCCAGAGCAGTTGTTCTATATTGATTGTATGGTCCATAAAAACGTGCCAATGTTCTTGCTGATCGGTGCGATCGGCCTTGCGTAACCAGCCAAAAGTACCGATATCGGTGTGATAACTCCCTTTACCATCCTGAAAAGGTTGCGCTAGTTGTCTGGCCCCCCGTAAAGTTATCTCTAAAGCTGTCTGTTTTTCCTGACCCTGTCCCGACTCAAACCAAGGAGCAAACACCAGTACATTATTAAGAGCGATGTCTTTGTTTTTCAAACTGGTTTCTTTTAAGGGATCGCTCCATTTTTTCGCGGCAGCTGACCAAAATCCCGCATCCATAGGGTTTGATTCTAAGTCAGCAATTTTCCATAATAAAGCAGGAAAAGCCCCTGCCGCCCAAAAATTGGCCTTTGCCAACTTCCAAGTGCCGGGGGTGGGACTATTCCCCCTCCGTAGCCAATTGAAGAAAGTAAAACCCGATGGCTCTGGATGGGTAAGATAGGGATAGAGAATGCCCCGACGGGCATAACTATCGAGATAATCGATCGTGGTCGCTAGTTTAATCTTAGCCAGATCGAGACAGAGCTTAATTCTTTCAGCTAGGGGCATTTTGGTGCGCAATTCCGCCGCCGATTGGGGACGATGGATAATCCGGAGGGCCACCGCACCGATCGCCGTTCCTGTACCTAGAATGATGAGCGTGCGTCGCTGCAAATTCCCGACTCCTAAGCTGGATAGATGCGAATACGGCGATTCGGTTCCTCTCCGAAGCTATCGGATTGGAGACGGTAATGTTCCACTAATTCGTGCTGCATTTTCCGCACTTTCGCCGATCGCGGCAGTAACTCCACCGGTTGGCCGGTGGGAATAACGATTTGTTCCACCGCTAACCGGGCCTCCTCCAAAGCTTCGATCTCGTCATCACTACCGCTGCGGGCAAATAAACGCAGATCTGCACCTTCCTGATTCATCGGGTCATCAATGCCCAAAATCCGCTTTAAACCGCGAGAAATTTGGGGCAGGGTATTGGATTTGATCCCGTGGATGGGAATTTGTCTTACTTTGGCAATTTGACGCAATTTTGACTGATTTTTAACGTGGGAACGCAGGGCCAGCACCGCATCGGCCCCCTGTAAATCTTTGGTCAAAACGATCGGCAAATCTAGGGACTGTACTACCTGTTCGATCGGGGCGCGACTGACTCCGTAGGGATAGACATAAACCGGCCAATCTTCGCCATTGGGACCGGGGACGCGGACTTTTTCCGTTTCCGGTTCTTCCTGCAGCCAAGATTGTTCGAGGAGGCGATCGAAATCGTTTTCCCGGTTGAGGGGGCCCGCAGGGAAACGGGCCACGGGAGTCATCCGGCCATCGGCCCGCCATCCCTTAGGTTTATCCATTTCCGGCAGATAATTGCCGCGCAAAGGGGTCAAGTTTTCCGATTTTGGTTCTTCCTGAGCGACTTGTACTTTCCCCTCCTCATCTACCCAACGGATTTGGGCAATTGCTTCCCGTCCCCGCAGCAGTTGATCGATCGTGGTAGATACGTCCTCGTGGATGACCCAGCGCTGACGTTCCAACATTTCGATGGCAATGTCAAAGGTGGGCGGTGCTTTGCGTTCTAAAACGGTCTTCTGAGAACCCCGGCGGCGTGCTTCTTCGTCTCCGAGAGTTACTGCCTGAATTCCCCCGACTAAATCCGATAAAGTTGGGTTTTTAATTAAATTTTCCAATTGATTGCCGTGGGCGGTTCCCACTAACTGCACTCCTCGCTCGGCGATCGTGCGAGCGGCCAGAGCTTCTAATTCCGTACCGATCTCATCAATCACGATCACCTCTGGCATATGGTTTTCCACCGCTTCGATCATGACTTGATGCTGCAATTCCGGACGGGCCACCTGCATCCGACGAGCGCGACCGATGGCCGGATGGGGAATATCTCCATCCCCAGCGATTTCGTTGGAGGTGTCGATAATCACTACCCGTTTGTTAAGATCGTCGGCTAAAACTCGGGCTATTTCTCGCAAGGCCGTGGTTTTTCCTACCCCCGGACGACCGAGCAGCAGCAGGGATTTTCCCGTTTCCACTAGGTCGTTAATCAGGGTGATCGTACCGAAAACGGCCCGACCGATACGACAGGTTAAACCGATAATTTCCCCGTCTCGATTGCGAATGGCACTGATGCGGTGCAGGGTGCGTTCAATCCCGGCGCGATTATCGCCGCTAAAACTGCCCACCCTGGCGATCGAATACTGGATTTCTTCTTTTGAGATCGGTTCGTCCCCCAGATCGATCGCCCCATCGGGAAAACGCGCTTCTGGTATGCGTCCCAAATCCATAACTACTTCGATCAGTTGATGCTGCCGCGGGTGTTCCTCGATTTTGCTGCGAATCCGCACAGGTAGAATTGCCAAGAGTTTGTTTAAATCGTCGGTAACTGGCATCCGAGAGGAGGGTAGGGTTTCTGGCATTAATAATAAAAGGTTTTGGCGATAATTGGCTATTTTTATTTCCAAGATTTTCTTGGGGTCTAACACATTTAGGGGTTAGTTGTCAATTAAAAAAATATTATAGTTTTTTGACCAAGGTTAGGCTTTTAATTGAGCAACGAGAATAGAAGCGGCTTTAACGGCTTCTTGGTAGGCTTGGGGGTCATTTTCAAGGTTAGGCTGGTATAAATCCTCTAAAATTGGCAAAATCAATGAACGGGCGTAACTTCCATAGGCAATACCAGCGATTTTTTCTCTCAGTCCCAGTTGCCGTAATTTGGTCACGGTGTGGTCATTGGTTCCCCCAGCTAACTGCACAAATCCGGCTAGATTGGCACAGAGGACTTTTTTGGCCATATTAATGGCCGGGTGGGTGGTTCCTTTGCCGATATCGCCGCTCATCGGCCGGCCGTCCGTCTGCCAAATCAGAGGACAGCTTAGGGGTGAAATAGTTTCTCGCAGATAGTGGAGGTAATCAATGATCTGCTGATCATCCTGGCAACTTATGGCGAGGATTTTTAGGTTTTTAGTTAGAGGTGCGATCGCTTGCCAGAGTCGAGCAAATTCCTCTCTGTGACCGACTTGGGTATGAATTTCGATCGCATCGACTCCCATTTCGATAATTAAGGGGATAATTTCTGCGGGTTGACAGACACGGGATATTGTCTCGATTATTTGCGGGGGACAAACGGGTAAGCAGCGACCGCAACCATAACAGCGCTGTTCGATTACTCCTCCCCTATCGATAGCATAAGCGGGACAGATTTTTTCGCAGGGACGGGGACAATCGACCGGACAGAGTTGCGGGTTAAAGACAGCTTTACGAAAGTGGGGATCTTCCCCGTCGTTGAGACTGACCATTAACCAAGGTCGTCGATTTGGGGGGAATCCGGCGATTTTTTCGGCGGTTTCGATGCCTTCGCGGGCCGCAACAATCACGGCTCGGTCGGCGGCCACATCAATACAATCGGCCCCGGCGATAGTATAGGTCAAAGCGAGGTTGCGAATCGTGGGCAAATCCTGGTAACTAGCTCCACAAATGAGCTTGAACCAGTGACCCGCAACTAAGGACCAGAAGGGAGAGGAGTTTTTATCTAGCACTTTTTTATCCTATCGCAGCCAGCCCCTAAACGTCAGCCTTGTGCTGCTCTGATACCAAATCTTCTGACTAAAGACTGATTATTAATTCTTCCTTTGGCATTAGTGCCTGTCTGAGGCTGCCCCTCACTTTTGCCAGCAAGCAGAGGCTAGCAGCCTATCCGATAGATAATAGGTTCGTCAGTGGTTAGGAAAATGTGTAATTAATTTAGGGAAAAAAATACCAAATCCGTTTTAATCACGAGGATAATAAAATCCCGAAAGATATACTGTCACTAGATTGATCACAAATTTTGGTCGGCGGATTTGGTAAGATCGTGTAATTAATCGAGTTCATCAAACAAAAGTTCCTCTAGAATTGGTCCCATACCGTCATCATCGGGGGAAACTAATTCAACTTTCCCTTCCGCATCACCGACGGCTAAGAATAACAAAGGAGCTAGGGGACTGTAAATCGAGTATTTTTGGTCTTCCGAAAAGAAACTGGCGAGAAATTGCAATTCTTCCGGCTCTGATGACGAGGAGGGTTCATCGCCATCAATTTCTAAACTGAGAACATTATCTTCTTCTAGGGGCGGTAATTCACCACTAACAGTCAAGGTGTGGGCAGTGGATTTGAGCAATAGGTCTAATTCTGCTAAAACCGCTTTAGCATCGGCGAAAATCCGCTCGATTTCCTCGCTATCTTCGATTAAGAAGGCATCAGATTCTTCTTCCTCCGATTCCTCATCCCAAGCTAGAATCATCACCGGGGTATCCACGGGGACAAGAAGCATATAGGTGAGATCATCGGTTTCATAGGCATTCTCAATATAACAGTCCAGCGATCGACCTTGCTCATCCCAGAGGGTTATGATATCCGCTTCTTCGAGTTCGTTTTCTTGAAAATTAAATTGAGATGGGGACATAGGCTCTCAAACGCTACTGATTGAATCAGAATATCATGAGTTGACATCCTCGCCGCCCTAAAAGTGCGGCGATTCCTAAACCTCACGATTTAAGTTTCTGCTTCCACCACCGTCGCATACCACAGTTAAAAAACCATGTACTGTCTTACACAGAGTCCACAGACTTTCGCCCCATTTC
>NZ_JADBVE010000330.1:0-13227 GCF_020245285.1 Microcystis sp. M31BS1 | reverse complement strand
TAGTTGGGCTTAAGTGGGGAACAAGAGTCGCTCGATTTAGCAGTGGAATTAGCCCTAAAATCGGCGTAGGGCTAATTCATGAATTAGCCCTACAATCGGCGTTGTCAAATTGAAAGATGCTCCGAATCAGCACCGGAGCATCTTTCCTATTCTGATATGACAACGCCAGATTTTCTATCCGAATGCTTCGCCCCTACTTTTTGCCGCATACCCTATTCAGGAGAAAACTGCTCGATTCAATAATTTGAGCCAAAACCCAATATTTTTAAAGACATCGGTGCAGTTGGGTTTCCCGCAAGTGTCGCTCATTTTTGATAGACAAAAGTTATTGCTGTCACCCCAAACACAAGTTTACTGTCCCACCCGCCAAATTTTGATAGTTTCGTCACCACTACCACTAGCTAAATAGCGGCCATCGGGACTATATACCACTGAGTAAACCGGACTAGAATGACCAGTAAGGGTACGCAATTGTTTTCCCGTTGCTACATCCCAAATTTTGATAGTTTTGTCCCAACTCCCACTGGCTAAATAGCGGCCATCGGGACTATATACTACTGACAAAACCTCGCGAGAATGACCAGTTAGGGTTTTATCTAAGAAGCGAAGACTAGATAAATCAGATATTAATAATTGAGGACTAGCAGGAAAATTTTTATATTTAAAATAACCATAAACTTGCGTTATTCCTACTCCTAATAACAAAACTCCACCAAGAGCTATCATTCTGTTTCTCAGCTTATTCTTTTTAACTGGTTGTGCCGGTGTTTTTTTGGGTACAGGTGCGGGTGAAACCGGCGGAGAAGGATTAATCTTAGGAATAACTGGCGATTGTTTTTGAGTTACAACAGGCTGCGGATTTGGTGCTGGTGGAGATGGTCTATTAGGAGTTATAGGAGGTAACTTTAATTGCCGTTCAATCTCATCCAAACGCTGTAAAATTACCCTAGTATTAGCCGGTCTATTCTTGGGTAATCTTCCCATCAACTCATCAATAAAATCCAACAATAACGGGTGAATATTTTCCGTTTCTTCTCGCCAAGGTAAAACATCATTATACGCATCATAAATTTCTAAGGGATGTTTTCCGGTTAATAAATGTACAAAAGTTCGTCCTAAAGCATGAAAATCTGATTGAATCACTGCTTGACCATGTTGTTGTTCATTGGGTGTATATCCAGCTGAGGTAATACCTGTTACCTGTTGACCTTTTACCTTTTGATGATAGGTTTGGGTTTCTTCCCTTGCTGTGCCAAAATCAATTAACACCAACTCGCCACTATTCCGCAGCATGATATTAGGAGGCTTAATATCTCGATGCAGCCAATTCTGTTGATGAATTTTATCGAGAATTAAAGTAATTTCTCTCAGCCATTTTAAGGCTCGTTTTTGACTTAAATTATCATACTGGTTTAGCCACTGTTCTAAATTAATCCCCTCCACTTTTTCCATAACTAAACAGTGTAAGATTTTCCCTTCCCTTGTGGAATATTGAAAATAGGCATCTGCGCGAGGAACACCCGTCACATTTTGACGACTCAACTCTAATAAAACGTCATATTCCCGTTTAAATAATTCCACTGCTTTCGGTTCATTATTCCATTTTTCTTGTAATACCTTGAGTATTTTGGCTGTAAAACCCTCAAAAGCCTCATAAACAACCCCAAAACCGGTCGTATCACTCAATAACCGACTCACCCTATATTGACCATTTAACAACAATTGAGAGCCGCAACTTTGACAGTAACGAGTATTCGAGTTATTATTACTCGGATGCTCCGGTTGAGAACAATCGGGATTAATGCAGTAACAGGGTTTCATCTCGGCTATCAGTTATTTTAGCGGGTGAATAATTGCAAGTTTTCCCTTACCTGTCTTTGAAGGCATTTTATCATAAGTAAGTAGTAGTAGTAACGCACCAAATTAAATTAATGATAGGTGTGGTGCGTTACGACGGATTGTTAGATTCAAGTTTAAGCAGAGATTGTCACCGTCTAACGCACCCTACATTTTACTAAACTGGGATGAGCCACTCTTGAAAAAGGGGACAATTATTAATTATTATTAAAAGTATATTTACTAATTAACCAAAATACCAGTGAAACTAGCTCAAGCTCAGACGATATTAACAGACACTTTAACCGTATTTTGGGGAGAATGGCTAGATTTACGGGCGAGAGTCCTTCAGATCGCCGCCACAGGTTTAGTTTCTCCCCTAATCTATATTATCGGTTTCGGGTTGGGGTTGGGAAGCGCCCTCGATCGCTCGATGAAACCCTCACTCGGCGATTCTTATCTAGAATTTATTTTACCCGGAATGGTGGCCCTGTCCTCAATGGCGATCAGTTTCGGGGGAACCACCTTTTCCATCTGTGGCGATCGCTTATTTAGTAAAACCTTCGAGGAATTATTATTACTTCCCGTCCATCCCCTCTCATTATTTTTAGGCAAAGTTTTTGCGGGAATTTTGCGCGGTGTAATGACTTCTGCATCAGTGATTCTCATCGCTATCTTATTTACAGGAAAATTTGCCAGTTTTCTCAATCCCCTCTTTTTATTAATTTTAATCTTAAATTGTGCCGTCTTTGCCAGTTTAGGGGCAATTGTCGGATTGCGAGTTCAATCCCTCGAAAGTGCCAGTCTCTATAATAACTTTTTAATCGTGCCGATGTCTTTTTTAGGAGCAACTTTTTTCGATCCCAAAACCTTACCCTGGGCATTAAAAATTATTGTTTATGCCTTGCCCCTCACCTATGCTAGTCTAGGATTAAGAGCCGCAGCCTACGATATCAATCAATTTCCTTGGTTCGCTATCCCTATTTTATTAATCGTCGCTCTTCTTCTCTCGATTGTCGGCGCTTATCAATTCTCCCATCAACGGGATTGAATCAGTGATCAGTAATCAGTAATCAGTAATCAGTAATCAGTTATCAGTAATCAGTAATCAGTTATCAGTTATCAGTTATCAGTTATCAGTTATCAGTTATCAGTGGTCAGTAATCAGTTATCAGTTATGAGTTAAGTACCCAAGCAAAATTAATTAAACATATCTAACTACCTCTTGCCTTTTGCCTTTTGCCTTTTGCCTATCTTCTAGGAAATTTATTTTACACGACTACTTATCTCCTGACTCCTGACTCCTATCTCCTGACTCCTTTTTCCCTTGAATAAATATATCCTTTTTTATAAACCCTACGATGTATTATGTCAGTTTACTGATGAAAATGGTCGCTCGACTTTAAAAGATTATATTCCCATCCCCAATATCTATTCTGTCGGTCGTTTAGATAGGGACAGTGAGGGATTATTATTACTCACAGATAACGGTCAATTACAGCATCGTTTGGGTCATCGTCAATTTGCACATCCGCGCACCTATTGGGTACAAGTCGAAAGAATTCCAGACCTAAACGCTTTAGAAAAATTGCGTCAAGGTCTTCATATTCAGGATTATCGCACTCGACCAGCAATAGTTAATTTACTAGATTTTGAACCGGATTTACCCCCCAGAGAGCCACCGATTCGTTATCGAAAATCTGTCCCCACCGCTTGGTTAGAAATTACCTTAACTGAGGGAAGAAATCGTCAGGTAAGACGGATGACGGCAGCCGTTGGTTATCCGACTTTAAGATTAATTAGAACAGCCATTACTATTGACAAAAACAATAAATTATGCTTAACAGGATTACAACCCGGTCAATGGCGAGAAGTGACTGAAAAAGAGAGAAAAGCCTTGGAAAGGTTATAATTTCTGTAAGTAACCTTGATAACCAAAGTTGAATGTATAGTTTGGGACTTGATCAAATGACCCACAATTATCTATAATCGTGAATATTAAACCGAAAGACAAATATGAAAGTTAAAATTAAAAATCTTGGCATTTTAAAACAAGCAGAATTCAGTCTAGGCGACTTCACAATTATCTGTGGTGGTAATAATACAGGTAAAACTTATGCTACCTACGCTTTATTCGGTTTTTTAGACACTTGGCGAAGACTATTAACTTGGCCAACATTTGGACTCAAAGAAAAAATTAATCAACTACTTTCTGATGGTGTAATTAGTCTCGATCTACAGGAGTATGTTCAACAGTGTGAGATTATTCTTACTACAGGTTGTCAAAGATATATTCGACAAATACCTGAAGTTTTTGCTGCCAACGAGGAGAGGTTTAAAAATGTTGATTTTCAGATAGAATTAAATTTTGACAATATTCAATTTCAAAATAAGTATGAAAGGAAAATTAGTACAGCAACATGGGAAATTATCTCGATTAGCAAACCTGAAGATGAGCCTTATTTATCCATTACATTATTAACAGAAACAGAAAAAATAAATCTGCCAGTGCATTTTCTTGAGGATATCATTTACGACAGCATCCAAGATATAATTTTCTCTCAGTTTTTTCCTAGGCCATTTATTGCCAGTGCAGAAAGAACAGGAGCGGCAATTTTTCGCAAAGAGTTAAATTTTGCTCGTAATCGTTTACTGGAAGAAATTAGTAAAAATAGCAATTTTAATCCTAGGGAACTGTTATTTAATGTTTCTCAGGATTATGCGCTACCAGTCAAAAAAAATGTAGATTTTACTAGACAAATAGAAACAATTGTCAAAAAAACTAGCTTTGTCGCCGAAAATCATCCCAGTATTTTAGAAGATTTTGCCGATATTATTGGTGGTCAATATATGATTACTAGCAATGATGAACTTTATTACATTCCTAAAGGAAAAAAACTTAGACTATCGATGGATGAAAGTTCTAGTGCTGTACGTTCTCTTTTAGACATTGGCTTTTATTTAAGACACGAAGCTCGAATCGGAGATTTGTTGATAGTAGATGAACCTGAATTAAATCTCCATCCAGAAAATCAACGCCGTATCGCTAAACTTTTCGCTCGACTGATCAACATTGGTATTAAAGTTTTTATCACTACTCACAGTGATTATATTATTAAAGAAATCAACACATTAATTATGCTTAACCATAATAAACCACACCTGAAACAAATTGCCGCAGAAGAAGGCTATAGACAAGAGGAATTATTATCGGCTAATCAAGTTAAAGTCTATATTGCTGAAGAAGATTCAAAGATGTTAAAAGGACAAAAAAGAAAAACTAAATTTCACACTTTAAACCCCGCTAAAATTGATCACGAAATGGGTATCGAAGCACGCAGTTTTGATACTACTATCGAAAATATGAATCGTATTCAAACGGCTATTATTTGGGGTGAGGAGTAATGTCTGATATTGCTATACTCAAAGAAATGATTAGCAAGTGTGCGATAGTAGAGTTGGAATATAAAAAAGAGTACAAACGAGATATTTATTTACTGAAACTGACAGAAAATCAAGATAACTATTCGTTTGTGATTAGTGGAATGCCTGAACCCGATCGAGTTATTGTGATCAAGCTAGATGAGTTTTTTGATGTCCGCAAAATTTTTACTGGTAGTAAAGGTGAGTGTAAGCGTGCAGATTTTATAATTATCGCTAATACCCCTACTGAAAAAGTTATCCTTTGTTTGGAAATGAAGAAAAGCGGAGATTCTAATCCATCGATAATTAAACAATTAAAAGGAGCCGAATGCTTTGTCTCCTATTGTCGTGAAATCGGACGCTTATTTTGGAATCAACCCGATTTTCTTCAGGACTATCAATATCGCTTTGTTAGTATTAAAAATATCAGTATTTCTAAAACAAGCATGAGCAGCCGTAAACTTTCTCAAAAAAGTGAGATTCACGATCAACCAGAAAAAATGTTAAAAATCTCTGCTAAAGCGAAGCACTTTCAAGAATTAATTTAGTCCTATAGCTTGACATTATGACCGATTTAATCTCGATCGAATAACGATCTTTTGCCGAGAGTGCCGAAAGAGCCTTATCGATGCTCATTTTTAAAAACTTCAAACACCTGCCGGCTGAAATATTTTAACTTATCAGCCACCTTAGCAGAAGGTTGATAATTACCGACTAATTGCCAATTTTCCACCGTAGATAGTCGCCAAGCGGTTCCTTGATGGTTAAAAGCCTGCATTTCTAAGCCAATCAAACGCTGATGCTGATCCTCGCTATCGAGATGAAAACGGATTTGTACCAGAATACTGCGCCCTTGAATTCTGGGACTCCAACCGGGAAAATGGAAAGCGATATCGATCGAGTCGGGGTCCGTTAACTCCCTTGTGTGGGGATCATTGCGCCAAGGTTTCAGATCTGCCTTTGCATCGGGGAATTGTTGCTTAAACAGGTTGACGAGTGTGGCGATCTTCGCCGTTAATTCTAATCCTTTTGCCTGTTCCGACGCATTCATGCTCACCTCTGATAATTGCTTATAAAGTAACTATTTATACAGTTTAGCCCTGCTTTTTGCGACTATTGGAACAATTATAACGATATTTTCTCGATCGAGTCGAAAATGCCGCACCTGTCAATCCAGATAGCCGCTGCCAAAAAGACAAAATCAAAACTAAACTAGAAAATAGGATAATCGACAGGAACAGTATTTTCTATGAATCCCCAAGAGTCTCTATTACAATCGATCGAAAAATTAGGCTATCGGGTTACGGTGGGTGATGTGGCGGCAAAATCGGGTTTAGAGATTAACGCTGCACAACAGGGATTATTAGCTTTAGCTGCGGAAGCGGGGGGACATTTACAGGTAGCAGACACGGGGGAGATTATCTATCTTTTCCCCGAAAATTTTCGCTCGATTCTCCTGAATAAATATTGGCAATTGCAGTTAAAAGCTTTCGCCAGTAAAATCTGGAAAGTAGTTTTTTATGTTATTCGCATTTCCTTTGGCATTGTCTTAATTATTTCGATTTTAATCCTCTTGTTTGCTATTCTGGCGATCCTGATAGCCTCAATGTTTAAAGATAGTGACTCGGATAATAATTCTGGAAACAACAACATTAATGTTAACTTCTTTCCCACGGACTTTTTCTGGATTTTTTATCCCGATTTTGGTAATAACTACTACGAAAGAAGAGATAGGGAAGTTAAGGCAGAAAAACCCTCTAGTAAGATGAATTTTCTCGAGGCAGTTTTTTCTTTTCTTTTTGGCGATGGTGATCCTAATTTTAATTTAGAGGAGAGACGCTGGCAAACTATCGGTAAAGTAATTCAAAATAATCGTGGCTCGATTATCGCTCCACAAATTGCCCCCTATCTCGATAGTATTACCCCTAGTCATGAGGAGACAGAAGACTATATACTCCCAGTTTTAACTCGCTTTAATGGGTTGCCGCAAGTGTCCGATCGAGGCGATATTATCTATTATTTTCCCGATCTACAGGTGACAACCAAAGAGAGAAAATTACAAACAGTTTCCCCCTATCTAAAGGAAAAACGCTGGAAGTTTAGCGAAGCAGATAGCGGTCAAATTATCCTAGCTTTAGGTTTAGGGGTGGTTAACTTTATCCTCGCTTTAGTTTTAGGATCTTTGCTCAACAGTGATAGTGTGGATTTGAGCGGTTCTCTGGGGTCGATAGTCACAGGAATCTACGGTTTTCTCCTCAGTTATGCCGCTGCTTTTTTGGGGATTCCCCTCGGTCGTTATTTCTTTTTACAGTGGAGAAATGAGCGGGTTAATCAACGCAATCAACAGCGAGAAAAAAGAGCAGATTTATTAGCCCAAAATAATCCTGAATTAGAGCAAAAACTGGCCTACTCTCGTCAATTCGCTGACCAAAAAGTGATTAGGGATGCTGATATTAGTTATTCTACCGATCAAGACTATCTCGAACAAGAGATCGAGCGCTCGGATAAAATCGATCGAGAATGGCAAAAACGCTTAGAATCGCCCGATTCCTGACTCCTGACTTGAAAGAGGGTGATGGGGAAATGGGGAAATGGGGAAATGGGGAAATGGGGAAATGGGGGAATTATGAATTGGGAAATGGGGGAGTGGGGGAGTGGGGAGATAGGAGAATTTCAACTAATACCCCAAAACCCTAAAACCCCAACTCCCTAAAACCCCAACTCTCAACTCCTGCCTCCTGCCTCCTGAATCCTGACGACCGACTCCTAACCCCACCAACAAACTTTTTGCCGCAAACCCTAACTTAAACGATCGAGAGTGCGATACTGAATTGCTTCGGCAACGTGGGAACTTTTCAGCATTTCACTATCTCCTAAATCGGCAATGGTGCGGGCAACTTTGAGAATGCGATCCATTGCTCGGGCCGATAAACCCAATTTTCGGATTGCCCCTTCTAAAATATGGCGACTGCTCTGATCAAGAGCGCAAAAACGCCGCAAATGCTCGGAATTCATCTCCGCGTTAGAGCGAATCCCAGTATCTTGAAAGCGATCGCTGGCCTTTTGTCTGGCCCTTTCTACCCGTTGCCGCACTTGCTCAGAAGCTTCTCCCCGACTCTCTTGGGTCATTTCTTCCGGTTTCAGGCGATTTACCGTCACTTGTAGGTCAATACGGTCTAAAAGCGGCCCCGATAATTTCGCCCAATATTGTTCCCGTTGTCGCGGTGAACAGCTGCAGGGTTGCACCGAATCGCCGTAATAACCGCAGGGACAGGGATTGGTACTCGCCACCAGGGTAAAACGGGCCGGAAAAGCGACGGAAAGACGAGTGCGAGAAATGCTCACATAACCATCCTCTAGGGGTTGCCGGAGATATTCCAAGACACTGCGCTTAAATTCCGTTAATTCGTCCAAAAATAAAATACCACGGTGGGAAAGGGAGATTTCTCCCGGTCGGGGATAAGTGCCACCTCCCACCAGCGCCGCTCCGGAAGCGGAGTGATGGGGACTGCGAAAAGGACGCTCGCGCACCAGAGAACCTCGATCCTTCAGTAATCCGGCGACGGAATGAATCTGGGAGACTTCTAGGGATTCGGCAAAGGTAAGCTGGGGCAGAATACCGGGTAAACGTCGCGCTAACATGGTTTTACCGCTGCCCGGGGGACCGACAAAAATTAGGTTATGACCTCCAGCTGCGGCAATTTCCAGGGCCCGCCGGCCAATGGCTTGACCTTTGACATCCTTGAGATCGGGGAGATTTACCCGCGATCGCCCAAATTCCTCGGCAGCGTTAAAAGTCATCGGTGAATAGCGATCGGGTTCATTTAAGAAATTTACCACTTCCGATAGATGACGAAACCCATACACTTGTACGCCTTTAACTACGGCCGCTTCTTTGGCATTATCGGCGGGAACCACTAAACCCTTGATCCCCATTTTTTCGGCGGCGGCAGCAATGGGTAAAACCCCCGCCACGGCACGCAAACTACCATCGAGGGATAATTCGCCTAAAAAGAGAAAATCCCCCAATAAATCGGCTTCTACCTGTTCGGAGGCTCCTAAAATGCCGATACTAATCGGTAAATCATAAATCGGCCCCTCTTTGCGGATATCGGCGGGACTTAAATTGATGACAATTTTGCGGATGGGAAAGGCAAATCCGGCATTTTTTAGGGAAGCTTTTACCCTTTCTTTCGACTCCTGCACAGCGGTATCGGGTAAACCCACCACGGCAATTCCGGGTAATCCCCCCGATACATCCACCTCTACCCCGATTTTAATGGCATCGATGCCGATAATTGCCGCACTCCAAACCCTTGCTAACATTTTGGCTCAAGTAAAAATAAAGTGAGTTCTTAGGAAAATGAAACAGGATGTTCGGCTAGTTTTCCGCATAAAAATGATTTTATCTGGGAATTTACCCTGAAAATCAGCCTATTTCTCGGGATAACCTAGCCAGAAAAGCTGAGAGCTTAATGGTATAGTTGAAAAAAAAAGTAATCTGTCTATGAGTGAGACTATTTTTAGCAAAATTATCCGCAAAGAAATTCCTGCCTCGATCGTTTATGAAGATGATCTGGTTCTCGCTTTTCGAGATGTTAATCCCCAAGCACCCACCCATATCCTCATTATCCCCAAAAAACCGATTCCGAAACTAGAGGAAGCCAGTGACAGCGATCGAGATCTATTGGGACATTTGTTACTAACTGTTAAAAAAGTGGCCGCCGAAGCTAAATTAAGTCAAGGTTATCGAGTAGTGATCAATAATGGGGAACATGGGGGTCAAACCGTCGATCATCTTCATGTCCATCTTTTAGGCGATCGCATAATGGCTTGGCCTCCGGGTTAAATACCCCTTATTTTCCCGCATTTTTGGGCAATTATAGGGCTAGAAGCTTTCTTTTCCGAGTCGGTCTTCTCGATGTTAAACCCATGAATAGGTCTATTTCTGCGATCGCATTGTCCAGCACCCTGCTGTTATTTCCCTTCACCCCTACGACTCTCGCTCAATCGGAATGCTTTCTCCAAAGAGCAGATGGACAACACATAGATCTTAGCCGTCTCTGTGGCAGTTCATCTAGAAATAGGAAAAATTCCCCGCAAGTTTATCAGCTACCGATTCAACGCCGGGTTAACGGCATTCCCACGGTGATGGTGGTTTTTAATAACCGTCACTATTATGAAATGCTTTTTGATACAGGTGCTAGTGGCATCGTCCTCACCGATGCCATGGCGAAAGCGATGAAAGTCAAACGGGAAAAGGAAGTAGTCGCTCATACCGCCGGCGGTGTCGTTACTGTTTATCTTGGTCGCATTAATTCTGTTAAAGTTGGCGAGGTGGCTTTATCTAATCAGATTGTTGGTATTTCTCCCCAAATGGAAGGATTAGGACTCTTAGGACAAACCTTTTTTGGTTCCTATGATGTCACGATCAAAAAAGATGTGATTGAATTACGTCATCGTTGATAAGTAGCTGGTTATAATTAAACTAAAAATGGATTTTAGGTTCGATCCCCCCTGCCCCCCTTGATAAGGGGGGTGCCGATAGGCGGGGGGATCTGAAAACTTTTAACACCTACCTACTTAGTCTGACGGGAAAAATGCTCGCTCTTCTCGACTTTGTGTGATAATTTTTGCTTATGTAAGGTTAAATGCTTACTGGGCAAGACTTTTAGGACTATTTTGAAAGAAGAAACTATCAGTATAGACCTCGTTTACACACAGAAACCAGAAGAGCCAAATGCTCGCTTTTCTGATTCTAATCTAAAGTTCCTCGCTGTATTTGTTCCCGTTCGATCGCTTCAAATAAAGCCCGGAAGTTGCCTTCTCCAAAACCTCTAGCGGCATGACGTCGCTCGATTAATTCAAAAAAGAAAGTTGGCTGAGAAAAAATTGGTTTAGTGAAAATTTGCAGTAAAGTTGGCTTTTCCTGGAGGGAATGACTATTTTGTTCAAAGTCAATGAGAATTTCATTTTTTTTAATTTCTGACCATTCCCAATCAGCAATATTAAAATCTTTTTTTTGATAGTTAATTTGTCGATAATAACTGTCGGGAACTGATAAAAATTCTACCTTTTTTTCTCTTAATTTTTGAGTTAAGTTTACAATGTTTTCTGTTTTTAAAGCAATGTGTTGAATACCAGATTTTTGATTAATATCTAAAAATTCTTGAATTTGAGAACTGTTACTATCTGGCTCATTAATTGGTAACTTTAATTCGGTTTCAGGGTGAACAAGTACCTGCGAATAAAGACCAGAACGCTCCGTTTTAATAGTAAAAACTTGCCGTTTTTTAAAGCCTAAATTTTCCTCATACCAATTGGATGTTAACTCTAAATTCCCCTGAAACACATTTAAAACTAAATGATCAATTGCCAGAATATCCTGATTATATTGTTCCTTACTATCATACTCAATCAGATTAGGATCGGCTAAAATTGGCGTGATTCCCTGTCTTTCAATTAATGTATGTTTGAGATTAGCAATGCTAGAGATTTGACAGCTTTTTATCTTACCCCTAGCCAAAACAGTTTCCTGAATAAAAATATCCAGTTTAATTCTCCTAGCTAAAGCGTCTAAATCCTCCACTTGAAAAGCCACATCCGCCACCCCTTCAGGATATTTACTTAAAAATTCCGCCACGGGACTAAGGGAATTTAAGGGAGAAGATAAGATAAAAATAATCTGTTTATTTTTATCTTTTTGGATGCCATTGCCAACTATTTCCGTGTGCGTGTGGAGATTAACTAAACTTGCGATCGCCTGAAAATCCATCACCCGCACAAACCAATCTCGCCATTTTTTGGCCGATTCTACATAAAAATGAATATGATCAATAAACATAGATAAAGTCAAAAAAGTGGTGTTTTTCAGTAAACAGTAAACAGTGATAATAAAACTCCGAACTTGCCACTTAATACTATTCACTGACAACTTAAATCTGAACACTGATAACTGATAACTGATAACTGATAACTGAAAAAGCTGACGACTAAAAAAAGAGATGACTATCGGGTTGAATATTAATTTCCATGGGGACGGCTTGGGGTTCAGCATTCATGGCAAAATAGATAGCATCGGCGGCGGTTTGAGCGGTTAACATTTTAGTGCGATCAACTTTTAAGCTCACCTGATCCCAAAAAGGAGTATCGACACCACCAAAATAGAATAAAGTCATTTTAATACCATAGCGTTTTAACTCATCGGCCAAACATTTACTAAAACCCACCACCCCGTACTTAGAAGCACAATAAGCGGCAGCCATAGCCATAGAATGCTTACCCAAAATTCCCACCACATTACAGATATGACCAGCTTTATTTTCCTTCATCACATTAGCCGCAGCCTGACAGGTATAAAAACTCCCCTTGAGATTGAGGTCGAGCATTTTATCTAAATCTTCCGGCGTGATTTTATTATATTGTTTCATCACACCGGCTCCGGCCGCATTAACCAACACATCCAACCGGCCGTAATGGGAGACAATTTTTGCCATCAAAGTTTCCACCTGAGTCGGATTGGTGATATCCGTCGGTACAATTAAAGAAGGACAAGACAACTCACCAGCTAAATTAGATAAATTATCGGCATTTCTCGCCGCTAATACGAGTTTATGACCATTAACAGCTAGTTTACCCGCTAAAGTGGCACCGATACCCCCCGTAGCACCGACAATCAGGACAACTTTTTCGCTCATAATTATTTATAAATTTTTACAAATCTTATTGTAAACTGTTCCAACTGGAAAATCATCGCTAGTCCCAACCCCTTGATTAATGGTTAACCAACTTCTGATAGGATCAACCGTGACAATGTAAAGAAATTTTTGTCACTAACCCCGCCCTAAAAGGGACGGAGCTTGCCTAAACCAATTTAGGCGACGCAAGTAGAGACTACCGCATCGAGACACAATCTGGTACAGACCTCCGAATACTTCCCTAGTTCGGATTCCCTCTCAGCTTTATTGG
>NZ_JADBVE010000033.1:0-6123 GCF_020245285.1 Microcystis sp. M31BS1 | reverse complement strand
CGATACAAGCACCGAAGAAACCAATGAAACGGCATCCGGGACTAATACTCAAAGTAGCGAAACAAATTCATCCTCGTCATCATCGAGTGAAGTCCAAGGCTCTGGCGGAACGGATAGCGTTAGCGACCAGTCTGACAGTGCAAAAGAACAAGGGAAAGAAAAGCAAGGACAAAATCCTCCTGATCCCGAACTAAAGCCAGGAGACATTCGCCTTCAAGATGGAACAATTGTTCGTGCAGGAGCAGAACGTCGTCATTTTGAACAAGCTCGTTTGTTTAGAACTGAAAATATTGCACTTAAAAATGACCTAAATACTGCTAATCAACGTTTTAATACCCTTCAAGAAAAGTATCAAACTCTTGAAAGTACTATAAAACAAATTGGTATGGAAAATCCGCAAGCTGTCACCCAAGCGGTTCGTCTATACAACGATTTGCAAACCAATCCGGTTCAAGCTGTAACGAATTTGCTTGCCGAATTGAAGGCAATGGGGCATAGTTTTGATGGCATTGGCGGGACGGTTGACACGCTCGCTATACAACATATGCTCAACACACGAGGCCAGCCGCCTCAAGATGAGCCTACTCCTGAACAGCAGTTTCAAGCTATTCAGGAAGAAGCAGCACGAGAAACTACTGAGTTTCTCCGTTCTTTTCCTGACGCTAAGATTCATGAGCGCATGATCGCTAATGTTATCGCGGCTGAAACAGAATCAGGTCGAGAAGTCGATCTCCGTTCTGTTTATTTCAAACTTCGTCAAGCAGCAATTAATAATGGTTTTGACTGGTCGCAACCTCTTGAACCTCAAATTGAAGCTCGTCGAAACTCAATTCCTTCGGCTCCACAACAGCCTTCACAAAATAGTCGTCCGATTATTCAAGGTCGTGGTGGAGTTGGCGCTTCAAATTCCGTCGATCACTTTGACTCGTTTAAGTCTGGCAGCAATGAAACTAAGGATTCTGTGATTCTAGCCGCCATGCGAGACGCGGGTTATAACTACACAAGGTAACAAAAAATGCCGGCACTGGCAACTGTTCTAAATTCTATGCTTAATCGTTCTCGTAAACAATTGATCATTGCTTCGGTGCGTTCTAACGCGCTTATGGCATGGGCTTTTGCTTCGGATCGTGTTGAGTATGAGGATGGTGGCTATAACATCACTAATCCTCTCGTTGTTGGACGCAACCCGAATGTTTCTTCGTATGAATATTACGATCAACTTCCTGTTGCCCAAACTAACGAATTCGCTACTGTCGCCTATGGTTGGTCGCGTGTTGCAGGTACTGCAATCATTTCAGACCAAGAACAAGACGAAAATAAAGGCGAAGCTCAAATCTTTAAGCTCATGAAGGCTAAACTTGATGTGCTTGAAGAATCTTTTAAAGAGAAGTTTTCAGAATATCTTTATTCAGCCGGTGGTGGAGCCGATCCGCTTGGTCTTCCGTCTTTGATCCCCGATGATCCTACAGTTGGTTCTCTTGGAGGTCTTAACCGAGCTGCTGAAACTCAATGGCGTACTTCTTCTTACGCATTTTCCGGTACTTTGGATGCTACTAACATTGAAGAAGCCTTTGACGATATCCTTCTTGATCTGACTCTTAAAGGCGAAAAGCCCGATCTCATTCTTTGTGGTCGTAACATTTTCCGTCTTTATCGTGCCGCTTGCCGAGATAAGGTTGTTCTCAATCTGTCGGATACTTCTAATGGTAAGCGCATGATGGATTTGGGTTTTGGGGGTCTTGCTCACCAAACTATCCCGCTGCTTTATGACGAAGATTGCCCTGTCAATAAGTGCTAATTCATCAATTCAAAGTATCTGCGTCTTCATATCCTTAAGGGAGTTAATATGAAGGTAAAGGAACTTTCATCGCCTTGGGATATGGACGCTACTGGCAGCCGAGTTGTTTGGCAAGGTCAATGGTGTCTCTGGAAGGCTTATCGTACTCACGCAGTAATCAACAACTAACTTTAGTGTAGAGAGGACGCTATGGTTACTCAAATGAAACTTCGCGCTCGATATAAGACAGTCGGTCCAAAAAAGGAGCGAGTTCAAGTAAATCAAGCACGAATGGATCCAGAAACTAAATCTCTTCAACAAGAAAAGGTTTGGATTGAAAAGGAAACATATCGTGTGTATTTTCCAGCAGGTCATTCTATTCGTGTAGAAAAGGATGAACTGGTAAGAATGGGTTATCACATTAAACCTCGTTTGTATGATCCAGCAACGGGAGACGTAGTTGATACAGGTGGTGATCCTTACGACCTAGAAAATACAGGTGATCCTGATATCGAACTTTTTGAAGAGGCTGATCCTGAAGAAGATGTTAATCTTCGGATTGAGCGTAGAACTAAGAAAGAAGGCTAAAAATGGTACAACGTACTCCTAAGTACAATCCTCGTCGTGTTAATAATCATGTTCCTGGAATGGCTTATCATGCAGGTATACTGCATGCCGGACCTAATGAAGTAGTTTTTGGTCCTGTTGCTAACGCTTCGGCAAACAATATTCTGAATGCTCAGTCTATTGCTACAGCAGGTTCAACTAGTACTTTTCTTCAAGATAATACTGATCCCGTTACTGCGGCTTCTCAGGCTCTGTATCCTTATGGTCCCGGCTTTGGCCGTTGTCTGCAAATCGTTCTGTCAGGTGCAGGTACTCCGACTGTGACTATTCGTGGTCGAGATTATCTTGGTCAACCTATGACTGAAATTCTGACTGGTAACGGTACTACTGCTGTTATTGGCAATAAAGCGTTTAAGTGGATTGATTCTATCACTTGGACGGCGGTTGCGGGTGTTACTATGAATGTTGGAACTAGTAACAGGTTGGGTCTTCCGTTCAGAGCATCTAACGTCGTAGCTGAAATGTCAGATGGAGCACGAGTTGCCACTCTTGGAACTTTTGTTTCTCCCAGTTATGTTGATCCGCAAACAGGTACAACGACCGATCCATGTGGAGTTTATACTCCTAACACTACTCCTGATGGCGTAAGAATTCTGTCAGCAATTTTCATTTTTGACAACAAGCTGAATGCTAATGGTAATGGTGGCTTGTATGGCGTAGCGCACTTCTTCGCTTAAGTTGAAAGCTTAAGCTGGAAGGAAGGGGCGTCGCTGATCCTCTCTAAGCGGCGCCCCTTTTCATTGTGAGGATACTATGATTGAAAAAACTTTGCTACAAATTGCAATAGAAGCTGAAAGAGAGCTTTATCAATCTGCTGGCGTATCTGTGCAAGTTTATGCCCAAGATAACCTTATTCAAAAGATTCAAAACGCATTTGTAATGTTTTTTGATGATACTACGGTTACTTGGAAACGATTTATTGAGTATCAAACTTATACTCTTGATGGTCTTACTGGTAGAACAATTGTTCCTATTAAGAACATTTTTAAACAATATGAAAACATTATCAACATTTATCCAAGAGCCAGTACAACACCATTAGCAAATTGGCCTGGAGGAAATCCTAGTTCTGTTTTCGGCAAAACACCTTTGTATATTACAGCCGATAGTATAGATATTGCTAAAGTCATTCCTTCAACTTCTTCGGGACAAATTGTTGTTGAAGGAAAAATATTTCCTACATTTCCTTTTAATCCTAATGATATTGTTCCATTCGATTGGCTTTCTCTTGTTTACTTTATTGCTTGGCAGTATGCTGTTGATGATGGCAGTAATCCAGCTGGAACCGAAAAGCTTCGTCAATTGTTTGAACAGCGTTATAAGCAAGTCAAACTAAATCAATCTTCTAAACCTGTAGCATTGAACTCTGATTATAGAGGCGTGCCTACAACTTGGCGAGACTTTGAATAATGCAAACTCGTCCTATTAAACAGCAACAAGAAGTATTGAAATCTGCAACTCTCAGAGAGTTTTCAGGTGGACTGAACTTACTAGATGATGATCTAAATCTGTCTACCAAATTCTCCAAAAGAATGACAAATTGTTATTATTCGCCAGATCAAACTGTAAAAGTTAGATTTGGCATTCGTTTATTCAATGATTTGTCCAAATTCACCTCTAGTCCAAATGTTTCTGTAATTAATACAGAATATTTTTCTTACGCAATCATTTGTGTAATGAGTAATGGAGAAATCCTTCGTGTTTTAGCCAACGGATCTGTGGCTAGAATTTGGGATAACACTATTGCTAAAGCTTTGCCCGGTGCACCCAATGGTTGGTCAAATACCGATTTTGCAAGCTTTGAACAATTTAATGGTCAATTGATTGTTTGCAATGGTGTTAATAAACCTCTAATCATATCAAATACTCTTTCGGTAGACTATCTTAAGGATTTAGCTAGTAATACCAATATCAATACTCCGATTGCAAAGTATGTTACTTCGTGCAACGGATATTTGATTATGGCGGGTGATCCTGTAAAGCCAAACAGACTTCACATTTCGGCTCGATATACTTCAGGCACTTTCTATGGTGATCCTGCACCGAACGACGCTACATACATTGATGTAGGCACTAGTCTTCGTAACGCATCCATTATTAAGGGCATTCGAGCTTTTCGAGATAGGCTTATTGTTGCTTATCCTGAAGGCTCCGTGATCGGTACTTTAGGAATTTATAATTCTACTGGAAATGTTCATCAACCATCTTTCCAAGATACAGTAGAACTTTATGGAGCTATTTCACATAGAAGCATGCTATCGTATGGAGACGACATGCTTTTTATGGATACTATTGGCGTTCCTTCTCTAAAAAGAACTGTATTCAGTGGTACTATTCGACCTGAACGAGTTTCTGATCTAGTTGATCCAGAAATGTCTAAAGCTATTAACAAGCTTACTGGACTTAGTCAAGAAAACAGAACCTTTTCTATCTTTAATCAGAAAGAAGGAATGTTCATGTTTTTTATTCCTGACAATGATGATCTTGCAAATACTACAGAAACAGTAGCTTATTGTTTTCTGTTTCGTCCTACATTAAATGTTTCCGCTTGGTGCAAGTTTCAAGGATGGAATTTTACTTGTGCATGTAGAACTCAAGAAGGAAACATCTTTTTTGGCGATAAAAATGGAAAACTTTGGCTTTATGGATCAGATACTACTCCCATTTATTCTGATTACATGAATGATGATAGTATTAATAACAAAGAAGGAATTCCTATCACCTTTGATTGGGAACTACCTTGGAGCGACATAAATCAAAGAACGAAGATTAAACACACAAAATACATCACTCTAGATACTAGAGGAACAGGTCGCTTTAATCTTAGTATGTACTGCGATCGATTTGTTAAAAATGGATCAGGAGAAGATTCTCCTCAACTAAAAATGTCGATGGTTGGAGGCGATGTAGTTGGTTTTGGTGGTCCAACACATCCTTATGGTGGAGGTCGTCCTACAGCTAACGAGCGAAAATATGCTTGGCCAGCTAAATTCCAAATAATGAAATTGCGTTTTCGTGGATCTACAACTACTCAACTGCAATTTATTTCTATTTCTTTCCTTTACCAAGAAGGCGGTTATAACCGATAAGGTGTTTATATGAGTTTTGATGCAACAACATCTAATTTTGGCTTCCGTCTAATCAATTTTGCTACCGATCCATATACAGACGATGAGTGGTTTAATTGGAAACTTTTGGATGGACTGCTAACAGGTTCTCAATCTGGGATTCCGTTTTGTATTGCTACAGGAACTGGTTCTGCTTTTGTTGCAGACTATACTCCTGATCAAACTCTTGCAATTGGTTTGAGTTTGGCAATTAAAACTCCTTTAGCTAATACTGGAGCAGTAACACTTGCTGTAGATGGTGCAGCTGCTAAACCTATTAAAATTAATGGCTCTGATCCGGCTGCTGGTGCTTTTCCCGCAGGCATGTATCTTCGACTTGTCTATGACGGAACCAATTTTAATGTAGTTTATCCAACTTTTACTCTTTCTCAAGGATCCAAAATTACTACAGCGGCTTCAGGAGCAACAGCTTCAAATGGAGCCGCTGACTTTCAAGTTGAAAGTAATACCAACATTGGTATGTCACTTCTTTGTCCTAATGGATCTTTTATTGGTCGCTACTTTTTAGGCAATGTTAGCAAGCCTGACGCTGGTGGTTTGTATTATGATTTTTCAGTTGATCGATTGTATTTGAGAGCGGGACAGCAAAAT
>NZ_JADBVE010000329.1:0-17851 GCF_020245285.1 Microcystis sp. M31BS1 | reverse complement strand
GATAAAACCGAAAGTAACGCCCGATTTTAGTAGGAAGTTTCCCTTAAAAAATCCCAACTTAGTAGATTTACAAAAATGAGATGTACCCCTTTCAGTTATCAGTTATCAGTTATCAGTGATCAGATTTGAGTTTTAAGTGAGCAGTATTAAATAGAAGTTTCCTACTGTCTTTTCACTGGTTACTGGTTACTGTTTACTGATCACTGATTACTGAAAAAAAGGCTTTTAGACTTTTTTTTCCTCAAAAAGTGCTGACCATTGGAGTGATCGGGGGTAAAATTCCTGGACTTTTTCCCTGAAAATTAGGTAACTGACTACCTCAAAATCGGTAAAACCCTACACCCCACACCCCACACCCCACACCCTGCCCCCACGAAAACCTTTTTCAGCAAACCCTACTTAGGTACTTATCGATCCTATAACAATTTCTCTAATTTGGGATCGGTTTGTAATTGTTTGAGAACCTGTTTAATATCTTGGGTACGATCTTTGTGGACAACGAGAGTCGCTTTACCGTCGCGAACAATTACCAGATCTTTTAAACCAATAGTAACGATCACTTCTTCCCGATCACTAGCATAGATAATAGCCCCTTCCGTGTCCAAACCGACATGATTGGCCAGTTCAATATTTTTGCCCTTTGCTTCCAGTAATCTTTCCAGAGAATTCCAATCTCCCAGATCATCCCAACCGAAATTAGCGGGTAAAACGTAAGCGAGTTGGGTTTTTTCCATCAAAGCATAATCAATACTTTTTTTCTCTAAATCCTCATAGGCAGCGATGCCCCGATCGCTCAGAGGTTGTAAAATATTATTAGCGTGGGTTTTTAGCTCCTCTAAAACCACTTGTCCCTGAAAGATAAACATTCCGCTATTCCAGCTAAAAAGTCCCGTTTCTAGGAATTTTTCGGCCGTGCTGCGATCAGGTTTTTCCGTAAAACGACTCACTTTATACACGGGTAAACCATTAAATTCGCCCTGATTTTCTCCCTGTTCGATATAACCGTAACCGGTGGAGGGATAATCGGGTTTAATCCCTAAAGTAACGATCGCTTTTTGGCTGACGGCCACTTCTACGGCCGCTTTTAAAGTGTTAATATAAGCCTCTTGATTACCAATATAATGATCGGCAGGAAAAAAACCGATCGCCACTTCCTTACCATAACGTTTTGCCACTTCTAAGGTAGCCCAAGTCACAGCCGGGGCCGTATCCTTGCCCACCGGTTCCACTAATAGGTTACTCTCCGGTAAATCGGGCAGTTGTTCGCGGACACCATCAGCGATCGCACTAGCGGTAATTACCCAGAGATTTTCCCAACCTGCCCCTAAAGATAATAGACGATCGGCCGTTGCTTGTAAAAGACTGCGACCACTACCATCAAGACAGAGAAACTGTTTCGGACGCGCTAGACGACTGAGAGGCCAAAAACGTTCCCCTTTACCCCCGGCGAGAATGACTGGAACAAGCGACTGATTCATAAAAATTGACACTTATCGGTTAAGTTGAACCGATTGTATCAGACGGCAGTGAGCGTTTTCCTGACCCAAAGCTAAAAAGCGGGCAAATAACCCGCTTTCTAGCAAAAATAACCGAAATATTGCGATTAGAAATTCATTTCGGCTGCTTGTACTGTTTCCACTTGTTTTTTCTTAATAACTAAGAGGATTTGGCAGAGCATAATACCACCGAGGAATAAAACTAATCCTTTGATCCGGCCGGGATTTTGCAGGACAACTTCCGTCTCTTTTTGACCAAAACCGCCGACATTGGGGTTACTGGTTAAAAATTGTCCCACTTCGATCGCTTGGCCTTCCGAGACGATTAACTCAGGACCTGCGGGGATATTTTCCACCACGGGGCCAGCTTCGGAAGTGATGGTCACTTCATAACCACCAGCTTCGGTTTTGCTGATCTGGCTAATTGTACCTGCGGTAGAAGCTTTGAAGGCGTTATTATTGCTGGGTTCACCGGTGGGGTACACTTGACCGCGACCGCGATTGGCCCCTAAATGCACAGCATATTTACCGAAGTGAATACTCTTATTTTGGCTAGGATCGGGGGCCAGGACAGGGAAAACGATTTCTTTGTATTGATCCCCGGGTAAGGGGCCGACGATAACCACGTTATCTTGACCTTCTTTGTAGGATTGGAAATAGACTCCACCGAGTTTTTCCTGCATTTCTTCGGGAATGCGATCGGGGGGTGCGATTTTAAAACCATCCGGTAGCATTAAGACTGCACCGACGTTTAAACCCCCCTTCGATCCGTCTCCTAACACCTGTTGACTGGTGGGATCGTAGGGGATTTTTACCACTGCTTCAAAGACGCTATCGGGTAATACCGAGTGGGGGATTTCAATTTCGGCGGGTTTTTGGGCTAAATGGCAGTTCGCGCAGACAATCCGACCGGTCGCTTCTCTGGGGGTTTCCGGGGCGGTTTGTTGCGCCCAAAAAGGATATGCTTGGGCAGATTGGGGGTTAATGACATCGCTGGTTAGGAGTAGGGAAACGGTAGCGATCGCCACGAGGACAGCTTTCACTAGGGCTTGTCTGTGGACTTGCGGGAAACTTAAAAAGTTGAATGTTCTCATCTCTATCGGTTGAATAATTCCAAATCTCGTCACATTGAATAATCTAGGACCACCAGGGTTCTTCACCAGTGCGGAAGTCGGTTTCCGTCCAAGTGGAGAAGACGACTTTATCATTATCGGTGACGTTGGCATGGGCGAGGGCTAAGGATAGAGGCGCTGGACCGCGAACTACTTTTCCTTCGGCATTGTACTGGGAACCGTGGCAAGGACACATGAATTTTTCTTCACTGGCATTCCAAGGCACCACACAACCTAAGTGGGTGCAGACGGCGTTAATTCCATAGTTGGCCAGGGTTTTGTCTTCTTGGACGACTAAATAGGTGGGGTCGCCTTTTAAACCTTGGGCTAAGGTGCGATCGCCAGCGTTATGGCTGGTCAGAAATTGACTGACAATCACATCATTGCCTAGGGCATCTTTTGCGGTGACACCGCCACCCGTACCACCGGCCGAGGGGGGAATAAAATACTTAACAATCGGATACAAAGCACCCGCCGCTACTCCGGTAATTGTACCAAAGGTCAACAGGTTCATAAATTGACGACGACCCAAATCGGGAACATCTGTACCGGAAACTTGACTCATTGCTCCTTATCTCCAAATGTAAATTTTTGTAAACTAATTCTCATCTAAGGGCGATTTTGTGCATCTCGATCAAGACGAAAACCCAGAGCTTAAAGAAGGTTTACAAGGGCTGTATTAGATTATTACAGATATTGAGTCACGGACAATTGCCACAGCCATCAGTTAATCTTTGCCCTCACTTCCCCGATTGTCTCAATGTCGGAACTGTGGTAAGAGATTGAAGATTGCTGCTTTGTGGGAGTTGGGAGAATGGGAACGGCAAAGCTGCCCCAAATGCGATCGCCATTAACGGTCATCAAAGAAATGACCATAACAACCTAGTCAAAATACTTTTCTAATTCTGCCTGAGTATGATACATTTGTTTGATGGAGATATAAAGTTTCGATAGCAAGGATAATCGTTGTCATGGTACAAAATCTTTACAGTATAGTAATGGAACTGACAGCACCATCGTCATCGACATTGCTGACTGTAGATCGTACTAGGAAAATACTTAATGATTTTGCCTATAATTTTGAATGGACACCCAGTGATAGCTTAGATATTCCATCAACGAATGATTTTGCCAATGCTCATCTTATTGTTGAACATGGATTAGAACATCAGGCTGTTATTACTTTTTTGAAAAGACCCTATGCCGACCTTAATTATACTCAGAAAAAAAATCTTTTGGGCATTTCCTATAATAATTTACTTGACTGGCATATTCAAGTTGAATCCGAGAAAATCCTTTATGTTTTTAACAGATGTAGCCCAGAAAAAATTGCAAAATCATATCCAATTTCTCGCGAAAATTTAGACAATCTCAGAAGCGGAGTATTTGAAGCCATTTCAGGGCAACGCCATCATCCTAATCTTCCTGCTTTGGATGATGCTTTGATTGAAACGATTTCATTCTGGAAGCGAAATCTATATGCCGAAATGGAAGAAAATATATCTAATCAACAGTTTTCGGCTTTGTTTAATGCTATTATTTTTACGAGAGCCGTTGAAGATAATTATCGCCGCTTATATCCCCAAAGGTATGACGAATTTTCTAATTCAAATACCCTATTTGAAACCTTCTTAAAAAATAACAGCAATTCCTTAACCATTCGAGAGTCAATTCTTAAAACTCTTGAAGATTTTGGACAAACTAACATACCTGAGTATTTAATTGATCGCTCCTTACTCAGTGCTTTTGATAGTTTAAATACTCAAACTGTGAAAGCTTTGCTGCAGGATTTTTATAGAATTAAATCTGCAAGACCCTATGAATATGATTTTTCTCTCATTTCTAAACACGCTCTTAGTCGAATTTATGAAAGATATACCAGTATTTTAAGAGTTGAAGAATCCGATCAACTAAGCTTATTTCCCCCCCTACCAACAGAGCAGAGAAATAAAGCTTATGGAAGTATTTATACTCCTCAATTTATTGCGAGGTTTTTTGCTCGGTATCTACGGGAACAAATGCCTCCCATTGAATTTCAACAATTAAAAACGTTAGAACCTGCTATCGGTTCAGGAATCTTTGTAAGAACTTTATTAGAAATTCAGTGTGATCCTATGCAGGGAGAAGTTACAACTGAATTGATTCAATCAGCTTTTCAGAATGTTTTTGGATTGGATGTTGATCCTAATGCTTGTCAAGCGGCACTTTTATCTCTTTCACTTCTTCACTTAGTTTTGACAGATCAATTACCGTCACAATTATCCATTGAAACAGCAGAGTCAATTCAATACTATCAAGATCATCCCGAATTAAAAGAGAGTTTTAGTGCAGTTATTACTAATCCCCCCTTTGTTGCTTTGTCGGATCAAACAGAAGCAATGAGAAAAAGAATTGCACAATTTATGGGAGATGATGGAAGGGGAAGAATTGATTTATCTTTAGCTTTTATCAAAATAGCATTAGAAGTATTAAAACCGGGTGGTTATGGATTATTTGTTTTACATCATAAATTTCTTTTGTCAAAAAGTGATGCTAAAATTCGTCAACTTATCACCCAAGAAGCTTGGATTCGTTGCTTAGTTGATCTATCTGCTATCCCAATTTTTGGTCAAGTAGATACTTACATTGTTCTTCTCATTTTTCAGAAGCGATTTAATGTACAACCAGAACCTTTAGCGACGATTTCTCATTGTCAAGAATTAGTGGGACGTGCTTTACAAGATGTTGTAGAAGGAAGGGAAGTAGAAAGTCAATTTTACAGTGTTTTTAAAGTTCCTCAAAATGCTTTTAATGGGGAAGACTGGTTGATCAAACCTCCTTCAATTGCTCGAATTCAACAAAAGCTAGAAACTTTACCAAAACTTTCAGAGTTTATGAATATTCGCGTTGGAGTGCAAACTGGCAACAACAAGGTATTTATTGTATCCAAATCTCATATTCCTAAAGGAGAGGAAGCTATTTTTATTCCTTATTTATCTGATCGAGAAATGGAAGTTTATACTACTCCTCAGAAAGTTAGTCAATATCTTTTTTATCCTTATTTTGAGGAAAAATTATTGGAAGAGGATGAGATTAGAAATAAATATCCCAAAACTTGGAAATATTTGTTACTACATCAAGAAATGTTAGAATCTCGTTACGCCGTAAAAAAGGAAAATAAATCATGGTGGCAATTAGATAGCCCCCGTTGTGATTATTTACTTAGACCTAAAATTATTAGTCCCCATTTGTCAATTATGCCTCGTTTTTCCCTTGATATTGAAGGCAAGTTTGCTGTTATTCGTTCCCCAATTATTTATCCTAAAGATCGTCAACTGGAGAGTGATTTACTGCGGTATTTTGTCGCAATTTTGAATTCTAGTATTTGCTATCGCTATATTTCTGAACATTCGCCTAAATATGGTAGTGGTTACTCAATGTTAGAACCAAAAACGCTTTTAAAAACTCCTGTTCCTGATCCAACAAAAGTGTCATCCTTTGATATGTCTCAGCTTTTACGTCTTGTTGATCAGCGTTTTTTAGCATCAGGAAAAGAAGCAATTCAACTTGAAATTGAAATTGATAAAGCTGTCTCTAAGCTTTACGGATTTACTGAAGAAGATTGTTCTATTTATGGTGTATGAATACAAAAGATGAGAATTGAAATAAACTCTCAAGATTTGAAAGAGCGTCCTCAATTAATTAAAAAGATGCTAAGGCCACTTGTTTTAAAAAATAAGCTATTTGTTCAACCTGTTAGTAAAGGTGACGAATATGTTGCGTCTGTCAAAGATACTTATCAATCAACAACGAATCAATATACTGAGAGCCGTTTTAAAACTTTTGTCCCTGACTTACAAGCTACCTATTATGAAAGATGGTATAAAACCTATCAAGGCAAAAAAGAAAAATTTTATCTAGACCGTGCTTATCTTCATTTTTATATCATTGATAAAACCTTACCAGAACCAGCAGAAAAAGAATTTTGTTTACTTCATTGCGATCCTAATGAACCTGATGATGCTGCTCATGCTAAATATAAACAAAGCTTACACCTTCACATTGAATGTTCAGATGCTTCTTGGCCTCATTGTGATGTTTGGCCTCGCGCTCATATTGCACTTAATAATGGATATTTAGATTATGTCCTCAAAGATATTAATTCTCTAACAAACGCAATGACAGAAGCTATACTTATGCTCAAAGAAGAAGTTTTAGCCGCGGTTAAAATCTCCGATTAGACTTCTTGGATAATTAATTTTTGAGAGTTCAAAAATGAGAAAAATAGGGATGAAGTTGCAAAAAATCTCTAAATAGACCCTTTATTAGAAACCGATGAAGAAACGGCAACTGCTCGGATAAACCAACAATTAGAAAGCTTGGGAGTAAAACTAATACGATGAACACAAAAATAAATCTACCAATGGAACAAATTAAAGCATTTTGTCAAAAGTGGCAAGTCACCGAATTGGCATTATTTGGTTCAGTTTTACGCGAAGATTTCCGTTCAGATAGCGATATTGATATTTTAATTACCTTTTCCCCAACTGCTAAACGAGGTTTAACCGAAACCCTACAAATGCGCGATGAACTGCAAGCAATTTTTGATCGAAAAGTAGATTTAATTGTGAAAGCAGCACTCAAACGGAGTGATAACTGGCTAAGATGTAAAAACATTTTAGAATCAGCACAGATTATATATGCCTCATTGTAAATGCTATCAGACGTATTTTGCGCTATACCGATCGAAAAATAAATTAACAGAACTTTTAAAAGCGATCGCACCCTTACTCTAAGAGTGCTTTAAAAGCAAAAATCCAAACAACTCTTAGAAATTGCTAAAATAGGAGTAGAAAAAGCAATAGAAACCGATGAAGAAACGGCAACTACTTGGATAAACCAACAACTAGAATCCTTAGACATTTCCCCCCTTTTTAAGGGGGGTAGGGGGGATCAATGAACCTTTTTAAGGGGGGTAGGGGGGATCAATGAACCTTTTTAAGGGGGGTAGGGGGGATCAATGACCCTAAACAACAGCGACTTTCATCTACCTTATAATACTGCCCTAGTAGCCAGAGCGAAAGAACTGCGAAAGAACATGACCTTAGCAGAGAAAAAGCTGTGGTATTCCTATCTAAAAAATTTCAAATTCAAAGTCCTAAGACAACGCCCCATTGATCATTTCATTGTTGATTTTTATTGCCCTAGCCTCAAACTTGTGATTGAAATTGATGGAGATACTCACTTTACGGATGAGGGAAAAGCCTATGATAAAGAGAGAACTGCGCGATTAGAAAGCTATGGATTAAAAGTTATTAGATTCACGAATTCGCAGGTATTAAGAAATTTTGAGGCGGTTTGTGAGCAGCTAAATCTTTCGATCCCCCCTTAATCCCCCCTTAAAAAGGGGGGAAAATTTAACGCCTAAGCGATAGAAACCGATGAAGAAACGGCAACCGCTTGGATAAACCAACAACTAGAAAGCTTGGGAGTAAAACTAATCTGATGAACACAAAAATAGAACTACCCTTGATTTTTACCAGAGGTATATTTTTAACGGGAGAGGATGTCAACCCTCACTGCTAGACTCAACAGTATGGCCGACTTCGCTGATCCATTGGGCAATTTCTGCGGGGGATGCGGTGGTTTCTACGGTGACGATTTTATTGGCTACATCCACCGATATTTGGGCCGCTGGTTGCTGATTATTAATCGCTTTAGTAATGGTATTAGCGCAACCTTCACAGGCAATACTAGGCACTTTTAGGGTAATTGTCATTGTTGTAACTCCAGTAACTTTATAGCTAAAAACTAGCATAAATTGTCAGGGGTAGCTGATTTTTAAAGAGTTTATTTACCATTTCAGCACTGCCGCTTCGATCCCCTGTTCCCGACGCAGTTTACTATCTTTTTCTAGCCATTGAATGACCTGTTTATGGGTTAGTTCTTCTAGGGTTATTCCCGTATCCTCGGCGATTATTTTTAGTAAGCGTAGGGAAGAAATCGTTAAACGAGTCAGGAATTTTTCGGGAGAAGTCAAGAGGGCAGCGTCCACATCTGCGGATTCTTCTGGGGTTAAAAATTGTCTGTTTTCGATCATAGTTTTATTTGGTTTCCATCCAATTGTCACCGGCTTTTATTTCTACCAAGAGAGGGACTGTCAAGGAGACAGCTTCTTCCATAGTCGTCTTGATTTTTGACTCTAGGGATGGCCATTCTTCCCTCGGTACTTCCAAGACTAATTCATCATGGACTTGCAGCAGTAATCTCGCTCGATAATTTTGCAGTACCTCGGCCAATTTTACCATCGCTACTTTAATAATATCAGCACTGGAACCCTGAATGGGCGCATTAGCAGCCGATCTTAATAATTGTGCCTCCTCGTTGTTGAGTTTGAGGCTATCTAAATCGATGTCATGTAAGGACAGTCCTCGCAGTCTTTTTAAGAGAGGATTATCGAAGTTAAAATAACGTCTTCTACCCAAAATAGTTTCCACATATCCCTGAGCAATTGCTTGTTTTTTGCTATTCTCTAAATACTCAAATACTTGGGCATAACGTTGATGATATTTTTCAATAAATTTTCTGCCCTGTTCTACGGTTAATTTCGATTCACGGGCGAATTTTTGCGCTCCCATGCCGTAAATAACTCCGAAGTTAATGGTTTTCCCTAAACTGCGTTCTTCTGGGGTAATTTCCCCTTTATCAAAGAGCAATTGAGCGGTGACTTTATGAACATCTTGATTACTACGATAGGCTTCTAATAAAACTGGTTCTTGACTGAGATGAGCGAGAATTCTTAACTCGATTTGTGAGTAGTCCGCTGATACTAATAAGTAACCATCTTCGGGAATAAAAGCTTGACGAATTCGCCGGGAAAATTCACTGCGAATGGGGATATTTTGTAGGTTAGGATTGGAAGATGATAAGCGTCCGGTGCTGGTGATGGTTTGATTAAAATCTGTATGTAATCGTGCGGTTTTTGGTTCGGCTAATTTCGGTAAAGCATCCACATAGGTGGATTTTAATTTGGATAAGGTGCGATGTTCAAGGATATAATCAATTAGGGGATGATCTCCTTGTAGTTTCTCTAAAACACTTTGATCGGTAGAGTAACCTGTTTTAGTTTTTCTGGATTTTTTGCGATTGAGTTCTAGTCGATCAAAGAGGATTTCACTTAACTGTTTAGGAGAGCCAAGATTAAAAGTTTCTCCGATGGATTCATAAGCTTTTTTTTCTATGTCTGCTAAGTCTCTTTCTAGTTGCTGGGAAAAGTTTTTTAGATAATTGACATTAATTTTTATACCATAATTTTCCATCTGCCACAGCACCATCACTAAGGGAGATTCTACCTCTGAGAATAATTGATATAAAGAGGGAATTTTAGTTAATTCTGCCTGTAATTTTTCTCGAAGTAAATAGGTAGCGTAGGCATCTAATCCGCAGTAGTTAGCAGTGGTGGCAATATCTAAATCAGCGATGGTTTTTCCCCCAGGAATACCGAGACTTTTATAACTAAGGGAAGTGATACCGTCCAAATAGCGATCGCATAAATCTTCGAGATTATGAGTTAGTTCGGGATGGAGGACATAACTAGCCACCATAGTATCAAAAACTAGACCTTTAACGGTAATTCCTTGATGATAAAAAACATCAATATCAAATTTCGCATTCTGGAAGACTTTCGGATAATTATCACCAGCTAAAATTGGGCGTAATTTTTCGAGGACTATCTCTAGATTTAAATTATCACCGTTCTGGTGGCCGATAGGAATATAGGCCAGAGAATTTAATTCTTTTCCCCAACAGCAACCGATGCCGACTAATTTGGCTACACGAGGATTTAAATCCGTAGTTTCGGTGTCCCAAGCGACGGGAAATTGCCGATTAGTAAAAGTTGTTAATTTGGCCAGTAGAGCATCTAACTTAGGAATAGTATCAATAATGTCGGGAGTAATTAGAACCGGTGGAGAAATAGGGGGTAAATCAAACAGAGACAATTGATTAGAATCAGCATCGCTAGTTAATTCTAGGGTAGGAGTGCCACCTAGCTGCTGTTGAATTTGATCGAGTTTCTGGAGAATTTTCTTTAACTCCAATCTTTCCAATAAAGGTTTAACTAAACGCCGATCAAAACCTCGGAGACGAAATTTCTCTTCATCGAGGCTAACGGGGGCATCAAGGGCAATTTTGGCTAAATAGCGAGAACTTTCGGCGGCGGTTTTACCCTCTAATAATTTAGTTTTTACCATTCCCTTGATCGATTCCAGATTGGTATATATGTCCTCTAAGTTATTGTATTTTTTTAATAAATCTATTGCTGTTTTTTCGCCAATTCCGCGCACCCCGGGGATATTATCAGACTTATCACCGCAAAGAGCCTTAAAATCTACTACCTGTTTTGGTGTCACCCCTAACTTTTCCGTGACAGCTTGGGAATTAAATTCTGTATAACCCTGTCCCGATGTACTTTTGACTGCATTAATATCCAGATAGAGAACCGTGGTTTTTTTCTCCTCATCTACCAATTGAAATAAATCTCGATCGCCTGTTAAAATCTTGACTGTATAACCATTATCGCCAGCCTGTTTTGCCAAAGTTCCTAAAACATCATCTGCTTCGTAACCCGGGGAAGTCACAATAGGAATATTCATCGCTGCCAAGAGACTTTGCAGATTAGTTAAATCGGGGGGAAATTCTTCGGGAGTTTCTTGCCGATTAGCCTTATAATTGACATCAGCTTCGTGGCGAAAAGAAGGAACTGCTAAATCAAAAGCGACCGCTAAATAAGTGGGTTTTTGAGTTTCTAGTAACTGCATCAGAGAGTTTAAAAACCCAAAACAAACACTGGTGGGAATGCCGGTAGAAGTACGGAGAGGGCCAGAACGAGACTTAGCAAAGGCATAATAGGCACGAAAAGCCAAAGAATGCCCATCAATCAGGATAAATAGCTTATTTTGCTCGGCACTGGTCATAATCTAGCCTCAAATTTGCGTGTTATTTCCATTTTAAGGATTACCGAGCCATTATTCAGCCATTAGCCTGGCATCGGCGATCGCTGATAACTGATAACTGATAACTGATAACTGATAACTGATACTTAACACCTCCTCAAAAAAATATTTGCCAAAAAGCCAGCGTAAGGGTATTTTAAGAATAATTTTATATGTTTACTTGTCGATTACATGAGAATCCTAGTTACAGGCGGTGCGGGTTTTATCGGTTCCCATCTAATCGATCGCTTGATGGAACAGGGTCATGAAGTGATCTGTCTGGATAACTTCTACACAGGGACGCGCAGAAATATCGTTAAATGGCTAGGAAATCCTTATTTTGAGCTAATTCGTCACGATATCACCGAGCCGATCCGTCTAGAAGTCGATCAGATTTATCACCTGGCCTGTCCCGCTTCCCCAATTCACTATCAATATAACCCCGTAAAAACGATTAAAACCAATGTTTTAGGGACCATGTATATGCTAGGCCTAGCTAAAAGGGTAAAAGCGCGATTTTTGCTCGCTTCTACCTCAGAAGTCTATGGCGATCCCGATGTGCATCCGCAAACGGAAGAATATCGAGGTAATGTCAACTGCATCGGACCGCGTTCCTGTTATGACGAGGGTAAACGGGTAGCGGAAACCCTGGCTTTTGAGTATTATCGGGAGCATAAAGTCGATATCCGGGTGGCCCGGATTTTCAACACCTACGGCCCGCGAATGCTGGAAAACGATGGTCGAGTGGTGAGTAATTTCGTCGTACAAGCTTTGCGCGGTCAACCCCTAACGGTTTATGGTCAAGGTTCCCAAACCCGCAGTTTTTGCTATGTTTCTGACTTGGTGGAAGGGTTAATGCGTTTGATGAATGGGGATTTTATCGGACCGGTTAATTTAGGCAATCCCGACGAATACACAATTCTGGAATTAGCACAAGTGATCCAAGGCATGATTAATCCCGAGGCGGAATTGGTCTATCAACCACTGCCGGAAGATGATCCCAAGCAACGACAACCGGATATCACTCGTGCTAAAACTTATCTGGATTGGAGTCCAACTATTCCTCTAAGTCAGGGTTTAAAAATGACGATCGAGGATTTCCGTTCTCGTCTAAGCTAATCCCTAATCAATAAATTTAACCTAATTGTCACTGGAGTGATTATCATGCGTGTTTGTGTTATCGGAACGGGTTATGTGGGTTTAGTCACTGGGGTTTGCCTAGCACATATCGGCCATCATGTTATCTGTATTGACAACAATGAAGAAAAAGTCAAATTGATGAAATCGGGACAATCCCCCATCTATGAACCGGGGTTATCGGAATTAATGCAGTCTTCGGCAGCCTCCGGCAATCTGGAATTCTCCGCGGATCTAGAAGCGGGAGTTAAACACGGCGAAATCCTCTTTATCGCTGTTGGTACACCAGCACTACCCACTGGAGAAAGTGACACCCGTTATGTGGAAGCGGTGGCCCGGGGTATTGGGGCCCATCTCAACGGTGGTTATAAAGTAATCGTCAATAAATCTACCGTTCCCATCGGTTCCGGGGATTGGGTACGGATGATCGTCCTCGATGGAGTGGCCGAGAGACAAAAAAATCTCGTGGCCGCTGGTGGCGGTATTAGTACACTAGAACGCATTGAAGCGGAATTCGATGTGGTCAGTAATCCCGAATTTTTACGGGAAGGTTCAGCGGTTTATGATACTTTTAACCCCGATCGCATTGTTTTAGGCAGTAATAACCCGAAAGCCATCGAAATGATGAAGGAATTGTACGCGCCTTTGGTTAAACGCCAATTCGCTGAGGATACCTCCTTGCCTCCCGTTCCCGTAGTCGTTACGGATCTCAGTTCGGCGGAAATGATTAAATACGCCGCTAATGCCTTCCTAGCCACCAAAATTAGCTTTATTAACGAAGTAGCTAACATCTGCGATCGCGTGGGAGCCGATGTCACCCAAGTGGCTAAAGGTATCGGTTTAGATTCCCGTATCGGCAGCAAATTCCTCTCGGCCGGGATCGGTTGGGGGGGTTCCTGTTTCCCCAAAGATGTGTCAGCTTTGGTGCATACCGCAGAAGACTACGGTTACGAAACGGAATTACTCAACGCCGCTATCAATGTTAACAAACGTCAACGGACAATCGCGATCGAAAAACTGCAACAGGAATTAAAAATCCTCAAGGGTAAAACCGTCGGTTTGTTGGGATTAACTTTTAAACCCGATACCGATGATATGCGCGATGCTCCGGCTTTAACCATGATTGAACAGTTAAATCGTTTAGGTGCTAAGGTAAAAGCCTATGATCCGATCGTTTCCCAAAGTGGTTTAAGTCACGGTCTAAGCGGTGTGATTATCGAATCGGATCCGGAAAGATTGGCTGATGGTTGTGACGCTTTGGTGGTGGTGACGGAATGGCAAGAATTCCTCCGTCTTGACTACGGCAAAATGGCTAAAACCATGCGCGAACCCGTGTTGATTGATGGTCGCAATTTCCTCGATCCTGCTGTGGTGACAGCAGCCGGTTTCCGTTACCTCGGGATTGGACGTTAATCCCAGAAATCCGCCTTTTCAGCAGGACTGACGCGGGTGGGGAAGGAGCAAAAAGCACCAACCCTTACCCCTGCTCCTAGGGGCGAAAATTGCCCGATTATGCCAGATGAAAAACGAAAACTTCCTAGCTGACCATAAGGATAGTTGCAATGGTTACATGATGTGAACGGGGGCCACTAGAATCCGGGGGCGATGGGTAGAATTAAATTGAGAAACTAGAAATCAGTTTTAGCAATACCTATGGTTAGCTCTGTTCAATACCGCTACACTAACGAACAAGTTAGGGACTGGTTACGGGGATTACTGACAATTGCTTGGTGTGATGGGGATTATAGCACCAGCGAACAGGAATCGATCGCCCGTTTCGCTCACGAATTAGAATTAGATGACGACCACGTTCTCTATCAATCGATTAGTCCCGAAGAATTGGCCGCAAGTTTCGGTCATGACCCCAAAATATCAGAAAACTTCCTCCGCACGGCGGTCATGGTAGCAATCGCCGATGGCATTTATTCCCCCGCAGAAGCGGCATTACTGCATAGTTATCGGGATGCTTTCGGGTTAGAAATCGAGGCCCTGTCAGCTTTAGAACATACTATCTGTGAAATTCCCGAAATTACCACGGAAGCGCAGAAATCCGAGTTTATCAGTGCCGAACATCCCCACCCAGATCTGCTGCATCCCCTCAAAGATTGGTTAGATGGGGTAGAAATGCACGATCCGCGCTTGGCCCGGTTTATCTGCAAAATGGTTCCGCCTCAATGTCCTTTTGAACGCGATATCGTGCTGTTTGGTCATAAGTTAGTCCATATTCCGCCTCTGTGCAAGTTAAATCCTCTCTACGAACAATTAGTCGGTTTACGCTTCCGCGCCCTATCATACTTAGCCGATGATTGTCAAGAGGATATTTCCGAGTATATTTAGCCAATTTAACTAAAATTGCGGTTAACATGGTATAAATATCCTGCTGACAGAAAATGTCTCAGCCTCAAGTCTTTTCCTAGCTAATTCTTCCGTTAAGATTAGGTTAAGTCGCCGTTGACAGAGAAAATATGAGTAAAAACTCCCGACGAGTCGATTTTTCTGATTTACCGGGGCCAAAAAACCTGCGCTCCTATCAATGGCAGTGGCTGGGCCGAGATATCCTCGCCGGTGTCACCGTGGCAGCCTACGCTATTCCCCAGTGTATGGCCTACGGCGATCTGGCCGGGGCCGAGCCGGTGGTGGGATTGTGGACTCTCGTGCCAGCGGCCCTAGTTTATGCCCTTTTCGGCTCCTCACCGCAACTGTCCCTCGGACCAGAATCGACCACAGCAGTGATGACGGCGGCAGCGATCGCACCTCTGGTGAGCCTTCAAGGGGAAAATTACGGCAGTTTAGCGGCTTTTTTAGCATTAATGGTCGGTTTAATCTGTTTTGTCGCTTATATCGCCCGCTTGGGATTTCTAGCTAATTTACTCTCCAAACCGATCCTGATCGGTTATATGGCGGGAGTGGCGGTGATCATGATTGCGGGACAACTGGGTAAAATTAGTGGTTTGTCAATCCGTGAAAATACGGTTTTTAAAGAAATTTTCGCTTTTTTCTGGGGAATAAACCAATGGCACTGGCCAACCCTTAGCCTAGCTCTATTGCTGCTACTATTTCTATTTATCATCCAAAAATATTTTCCTAAAGCACCAGGTCCCTTGCTGGCAGTTTTACTGGGAACCCTCGCCGTCGCTACCCTCCATCTTGATGGAGAAGGGGTGGCAGTAGTGGGTAAAATTAGCAATACTTTGCCCAATTTTGGCTTACCAACCCTAGATTTTTCCCAATTACTACCCCTAGGAACCGCAGCCGTCGGCATTGCCCTGGTGGGCTATTCCGATAACGTCTTGACCGCCAGAGCCTTCGCCGCACGTCATAACCAAGAAATCGATGCCAATCAAGAATTTTTAGCCCTGGGACTGGGGAATCTGGCGGCGGGTTTTTGTCAGGGATTTCCCATCAGCAGCAGCGCCAGTCGCACCGCGGTGGGCGATTCGGTGGGTAGTAAAAGTCAGATTTACTCCCTGGTGGTGGCAGTGGTGGTGGTGGCGGTCATTTTCTCCCTCGGTCCGCTACTGGCACTCTTTCCCAAGGCCGCTTTGGGTGCGCTGGTGATTTATGCGGCCTGTAAACTGGTGGATATTGCTGGCGCTAAACGACTAAAAAGCTTTCGCAATAGTGAGTTTAATCTCGCTGTCCTGACCATGGTGGGGGTGCTAACCACGGGGATTTTAAGCGGGGTTGCCATCGCCATCGGTCTCTCGGTTATCGATTTATTGGCCCGCATTACCCGGCCCGATGACGCGGTCTTGGGTACGGTTCCGGGGGTGATGGGTTTACACGCGCTCCAGGATTGGCCGGAAGCGCAAACAATACCGGGGTTAGTTATCTATCGTTACGATGCCCCCTTATTTTTTGCTAATGCGGCCGACTTTAAACGTCGCGCCCTCAGTGCCATTGCCCGGGAGACAAAACCGGTAGAATGGTTTGTCTTGAATACGGAGGCGATCGGGGAATTGGATAGTACAGCCGTGGAGATTCTTGAGGAACTAGCGGCAGAATTATCAAGACAGGGTATAGTTTTTGCCCTCGCTAGGGTTAAACACGATCTGTACTTACAATTGCAACGTTCTCGCTTGTTAGATAAAATTAGCCAGGAGAGAATTTACTATACTTTGCCGGCGGCGATCGAAGCTTTTCAACATCGTTAACTGATAGTTAGGGGTCGAGAAGGTCGTCGCCGACCTCCCCTCCCATAGAGAACCTACCCGTCCATAGTTTTCGGACTTTATTGAAATTAGGTGATAGAGTTTTCTAAGTTGGGCTTCCGTCGGTTGCATTTAGTCATTATCGGCTTGATTTTAGATTATTGTTCATTTTTAGCATCATTAACTGAAAGTCACTTACCTAACCTATTTAGGGTTTGCGGCAAAAAGTTTTTCGTGAGGGTAGGGGGGTGTGGGGTTTTACCCATTTTCAAGTGGTCAATTACCTAAGTTTCAGGGAAAAAGTGCCTAATTCTCCCCCCCGATCCCTCCAAAGGCTGCCACTTTTTGATTTTAAAAAAGTAGAATGTAGGGTGCGTTAGACGGCGACAATCTTTGCTTAAACTTGAATCTAACAATCCGTCGTAACGCACCTATCTATCTATCATTAATTTATTTGGTGCGTTACGCTATCAAATGGCGCACCCTACTACTACTAAATCTGGTTATTAAAAACTGATTATTTATTCACCCTTTTGCCTTTTGCCTGTCCTAATATCTGAACTTCCCCCATACATATATACCATAATAGCCGAAAACCCTTATCCATCAATGGATGCACCCCCTTAACTTTTCTTAATGTACCCATGTAATTTGTAACATTTCTTAATGAACAAGAATTCTCTCCATTTGCTAAAATGATAGCCATGTATATAGAAAAAGTTCCTAACCGTAATTCCCCCCCCGCTGTTCTTCTTCGGGAGTCCTACCGAGAAGGAGATCAAGTCAAAAAAAGAACCCTGGCCAATCTCTCAAAATTACCCGATGATATTATCGACAATCTGAAACTGGCTCTTAAAGGGGCAACACTGTCCATGACTGAAGGCATTCCCAATCATTTTGAAGTGATTAGAAGTCTTCCTCATGGTCATGTGATGGCTATTTTAGAGACGATTAAAAAATTAGGTTTAGATAAAATAATCAGT
>NZ_JADBVE010000328.1:0-8620 GCF_020245285.1 Microcystis sp. M31BS1 | reverse complement strand
TCGAGAATTTGAAAATAAAGAAGAACTGGAAAAAGTAGTCAATCAGCTTTTAAATGAAGGGGGATTGATTATTAAATGGAGTAGAAAACTTAAAAATAAGGGTAATGCTGTCAATGTAACTTAAATGCGTAAAAGCTTACCCTTGACTGTGGAAAGTATCAAGAATACCTACGCGGCCAGACGAGGAAAAAGAAAGAGTCGATACGGAGCAAAAAGTAAGCGTGGAGGGATTCCGGGGCGTGTGGATATTCTCCTCTCCCATCTCCCCCGCAACGCGCAGGAAGTGGTCTCCCCACACCCTTCTCCCTTCTCCCCCAATACTATCGGGACGGGGAAGAATTGATCGGGGGTAAAGAAGGAGAAATTTCGCTACCTCGATCGAATATTTCCAGATTCCATTGACCGAAACGATTACTTTCAAAAGCAATAAAACGACCGTTACCACTAATCGTCGGACGACGCACTTCTCCTAAAATATTTTCGGTGATATTTTTTGCTTGCAGAGTTTGTCGATCATAAATATATATATCGGGTTTACCGGACTGTTCCGACACATAAACAATATAGCGACCATCGGCACTAATATCCGGTTGATCTTGATAGGTTTTTGCTTGATTTAACCCCGGTAGGGGAACTAAACGATTAGCCACTCGATCGAATAAATAAACCGTTCGTTGTCCCATGCGATCGGAGGCAAAGACCAGATAACGACCATCGTAGTTAAAACGGGGATTATCTTCAGAGGAAGGGGTATTTAAAGTATTTCCTAAAAGCTGTTGGGGAGGGGTGACAAAACCCGCATCACTACATCCCCCCAGACTGATGATATTAACCGCAAGCAAAAGTCCCAGAAGTTTAGGAAACCTGATCATCGGTCGGCACCGGGGAAGGAAGGATACAACAATTAATATCATCAAGACAAACTTTACCCCAATGCAATGCCCAACGCACCAATTCCACCCGATTATCGGTTTTTGTTTTTGTCAAGATATTACTAATATGATTATCAACGGTACGCTTACTAATCTCCAGCTTTTCCGAGATTTCTTGATTGGTTAAACCATTAGCCACTAAATCGAGTATTTCTAGCTCTCGATCGGATAATGAAGCGGCTGTTTGAAACTTCCCAGCAGACATGAGTATAATTCCTCTCGTATATGTACTTATCATTCTAGAAGAATTTTTTCCCCAGGAATCGATAATCAGTGATCAGTGATCAGTAAACAGTAATCAGTGAAAAGACGGCACTGTTACTGCCATTTGATGATGCACACTTAATACAGATGGTTTGCGGCAAAAAGCTTTTCCTAGGAGCAGGGTGTGGGATGTGGGGTGTGGGGTGTGGGGTTTTATCGATTTTCAGGTGGTCAACTACCTAATTTTCAGGGAAAAAGTCCCGGAATTTTCCCCCCGATCCCCGCAATGGCTGACACTTTAAAACCTTTGTGGACAATGCGTTGAGAGGGATTGTTCCCCTCTCAGACTCAAAACTGATAACTGATAACTGATAACTGATAACTGATAACTGACAAGGCTGGTACTATATAATGAAAAACGCTCCTTAGTTAGATATTGAGAAAAACATGGAAGTTATCCCCGCTATTGATATTCTCGATGGCAAATGTGTGCGACTTTATCAGGGAGATTACCAACAATCGCAGGTTTTTAACGATAATCCCGCAATAGTGGCGCGAGAATGGGTCAATCAGGGGGCAACCAGATTACATTTAGTTGATTTGGATGGAGCCAAAGAGGGTAAATCGGTTAATTTGTCAACTATTGAAACAATTCTTAATGATATTGCCATTCCCGTACAGGTGGGGGGTGGACTGCGGGATGTAGAAACGGTGAGTAATCTCCTAAAAATCGGGGTAGAAAAGGCGATTGTCGGGACAGTAGCCGTAGAAAAGCCCGAATTAGTCAGCGAACTTTGTCAAAGCTTTCCGGGGCAAATAATTGTCGGTATTGATGCTCGCGATGGCAAAGTAGCCACCAGGGGTTGGTTAGAAACCTCCGAGGTAGATGCGATCGCTCTTGGGCAAGATATGGCAAAAAGAGGAGCCAGCACGATTATCTACACTGATATTCATCGAGATGGCACGCTTTCTGGCCCGAATCTCGCCGCTTTGCGAGAATTAGCCGAATCTGTCGAAATTCCCGTAATCGCCTCTGGGGGCATTAGTTCCCTGACGGACCTACTGAGTTTATTGTCTTTGGAACCTTTGGGAGTAACGGGAGTAATCGTGGGCCGCGCCCTTTATACCGGTGCAGTTAACCTCTCGGAAGCGATTAGCGCGATCGGATCGGGCCGTTGGCAGGATCTACCCCCGAATTTTTTCGTTTAACGGACTTGTTTGAGAGTATCCACCTGTTTATTGAACATATCGGTAAATAGTCCCAAAACAGTGCGATTTTCATTGACTTTGATGTTAACGCTCACGGACATCCCCGATTGCAGCGGTAGAGTGGATTGATTTTTCAAAACTAACTCTTGACTGTTCAAGCGTACCCGGACGGGGAACCGATAAAAACGGTGATTTTCGTCGGGAGGTAAAGCATCGGAACCGATCGAGATTACTTCTCCCTTAATATCACCGTATTCACTGTAGGAAAAGGAATCAATGCGAATATCGGCCTTTTGTCCCACGCGCACAAAACCGATGTCTTGGTTAGTCACGTCCACCTCTGCCACTAAACAACCTTTAGCGGCATCTTTGACCTCAGTCGGACAGCCATCGGGAACAATTTTTAATAATGCTTCCGCTTGACTCGGTTGGGGAACAAACCCGGGCCGCGCCTTGAGATCGAAGACCACACCACCGATGGGGGCAGTAATTTTTTGATATTTAATCGTCTGTTGTGCTTGACTAATTTGACTGTCTAGTTCGGCAATGCGCTTGTTGTTATCAATAATAATGCGACTGATCTGACTATCGATTTCAGCGATCCGTTTTTGATTGTCCGCCATTTTATCGCGCACATCTTTTTCCGTGATTACCGTGGTGTTAATCAGCTTTTCTTGTGCTTGGGAAATCAACAGGGAATAACGCTTTTCCTCCTGTTCCAAACGGGAAATTTCGGCGATGCGGGTTTGTACTTCTTTCTCTTGTTTTTCTCGATCGATTTTGCCGTTAGCCTCTTGCTGCTGTAATTCATTCTGGCGATCAGTTACAGATTGTTTTTGTTTATTAATCTGATAACGGGCGATCGCTCCTTCTTCCCCCAAGGGTTCAATATCCTTAAGAATATTACGCTCGATATCCAAGCTTTCTTGGCCCTGTTTCATCGAATTGGCATTACGAGTCTTAATTTCTTCTAAGACGAAGCGATCATTGATTAATTGCGAGCGGGCATCGGCCAACTGTACCCTGGTTTGGGCTAATTGTTTTTCTAATTGTTCCATTTCCAATCTAGCGGCCGCTTGTCGAGAATTGGCCTCCCGTCGGGCAGCCTCTAAACGGGCTAATTGATCTCCTTCTAAAGCAGAGCTAGAGGCACCTTCATTGACCTGTGCTTGATAAAGTTGATTTTCTGCCACCAAAGCAGCACGATTACGGGCTAAATCGGCGATTTCACTCGGTAACTTTAATTGAGTGATCGAACTTTCCACTTGTGCCGGTGTCAGATCCTGCGCCATTAAGAGACGATAGAATTGATTTTCCTTCTCAGCAGTGGTGCGAATTTTTTTCAAAGATTCTAACTGCACTTGCGAGGCACTGGAATCCATTAAAACCAGTACATCACCTTTGTTAACTCGATCGCCGTCTTTAACTTTCACGAACTGTACTACCCCATTCACCGGTGCTTGTACTTCTTGCACTTTCCCCTGGGGTTTAAGTTGTCCTTGGGCGCCCACCACCTGCTCGATTTTGGCGAGCGCTGACCAAATTAAAGCGGCAGTGGTGACACTCATTAATGTCCAGATAATCGTCCGCGACCAAATGGGTGATTGTTTCAGGATCACCGATTGTTCCGGTGGGCTAAAAGTGGGTAAAGAAGGGCTAATACTTTTATTTTTCGTGGTAGTGGCCACGTTTTTACCCGCTTGGGTCAGTTCATCGCTTTTACCGTTGCCATTGCCATTGCCGTTGCCGTTGTGGCCGTTGTTAGAATTACCGTTCATGAAGATTCTCCTATATTTAGGGTTTGCTGAAAAAGTTTTTCGTGGGTGTAGGGTGTGGGGTGTGGGGTGTGGGGTGTGGGGAGAATAAATAAAACTAATCTTCTGACTCCTGACTCCTGATTACTGACTCCTGACTCCTGACTCCTGATAACTGATAACTGATAACTGATAACTGATAACTGATAACTGATAACTGATAACTGATAACTGATAACTGACGACCGACTGACTAGATTTGCGAATCCTGTTGTTTATAGAGAGTATAGTAAAGGCCTTTTTTGGCCATTAATTCCTCGTGGGTGCCTTCCTCCGCTACTGTCCCTTTATCCATCATGACAATAATATCGGCGGATTTGATCGAAGCTAAACGATGGGTAATAAAGAAGACCGTATGATCCTTGAAAGCTTCTTTGAGATTGAGGCACACTTGCCGTTCGGTGTTATAGTCGAGGGCGCTGGTGGCCTCATCAAGAATGAGAATTTGCGGTCTTTGCAGGACGGAACGAGCGATCGCAACCCGTTGTCGTTGTCCCCCCGATAGGGATGCCCCCCGTTCACCGACGCGGGTATTATAGCCATTGGGTAGGGTCATAATAAATTCGTGGGCTGCAGCTGCTCTCGCTGCCGAGACAATTTCCTCCACAGTCGCATCGGGGTTAGTCAGGGCGATATTTTCCTGTACCGTACCGTCAAATAATAGGGTTTCTTGGGGAACCATGCCGATTTGACGACGCAGGGAATAGAGTTCCACTTTGTTGATATCATAGCCATCGATGAGAATCCGTCCCGATTCTGGTTCATAGAGACGGGCTAATAGTTTAGTGATGGTACTTTTCCCGGCGCCACTTTCTCCCACCAAAGCGACAAAAGTACCGGCGGGGAATTCTAAGTTGACGTTGTATAGTTGCAGGGCGCCGTGGGGATTGAAGCGGAAAGCGAGGTTTTCGTAGGTGACAGTGCCTTTAATTAAGGGCATGGGGATGTTTTGGCGATCAAGTTCCGCTTCTTGGGGAGTATCGACGATATCGGCCAATCTTTCTAGGGATAAGCCAGTTTCTTGGAAGTTTTGCCAGAGTTGGGTCAAACGCAGAATCGGCGAGGTAACGTAGGAAGAGATAATCCGGAAGGCAATTAATTGACCAAGAGTGAGTTGTCCGTCTAAAACTAAGGCTGCTCCCACCCACAGCACTAATAAACCCGATAATTGGTTAAAGAAGTGACTAAAGGAACCGGCCAAAGTTGAGGTCATGACCGTTTGAAAACCTTCGGCCACATAGCGCGCATAACGTTCTTGCCACTGCCAACGGGAACGCAATTCGATATTCTGTGCTTTTACTGTTTGGATTCCCGTCATCACCTCCACTAGATAGGATTGGGTTTCGGCGTTTCGTTCCGCTTTTGCTCGCAGTTGTCGCCGCACGATTGGTGCGAAAATAGCTGTGGAGAGAACTAAAATCGGCACGACTCCCAGGGCCCAAACGGTTAGAATCGGACTATAGATCAACATAACCACGATGTAGATAACCGAGAAAATGGCATCTAACACCACCGTTAGGGCTGTACCTGTTAAAAATTGCCGAATATTCTCTAATTCGTTGATTCTTGTCGAAATTTCCCCCACAGGCCGCCGTTCAAAGTATTTCAGGGGTAAGCGCAGCAGGTGATCGATAATTTCTGAACCGAGGGTCATGTCGATGCGGTTAGTGGTATCGACAAAAAGAGATGTTCTCAAAAAGGTTAAAATCCCCTCAAAAACGGCAATTACTAAGAGGAAAACCCCGAGGGTGTTCAGAGTTTCCGGGCTATTCTGCACGATCACTTTATCGATGATCACCTGAATCATCAAGGGATTGGCCAGGGCAAATAACTGCACGAAGAAAGAAGCGATAAAAACTTCTATTAAGACTCGTTTATGTTTCTTGACAGAAGGCCAAAACCATGATAAGCCAAAACGCTGTTGCTGGGTGTGTTTGGTGGGTTTGAGCAGAATTACTTCCCCTTTTTCGTCCCAAGATTCCAGAAATTCGCTGGTTTTGCGTTTAATTATCCCCCGTTCGGGAACGGCGATCGTGGTTTCCCGTTGATTGATTTCGTAGAGGATAACGATGCTGTCTTGCCAGCGAATTAGGGCAGGAGGGTTGATATTGGGCAAGGAAGAAGCATTTAGGGGTACTAATTGGCTATGGAGTCCCACTACCTCGGCCACAGCCCCACACAGGGGCAGGGAAAGGCTGCCAGTTCTTTGCAGTTGATCCCCTAGAATGCGTTGGATCACGTCCTTGCGAAAGGGGATATTAAAATATTTGCAGAGCATCTGAAAACAGGCACTCACCGCCTCTAGTTCCGTTTTTCCCCTGAAAAAAGGATATGACTTGCGGTTTTTCTGGACAGTTTTTTCAAGGTCGATATCGCTGGTGATGTCGCTGATTCTTCCTTGGGGGATATCTAATACCTGGGTGGGTTTATTTCCCTTAATGACTTGGGTTTCCCAGATATCATCCGTTTCTGTTTCCGCAGCCGCTTCGGTTGCAACTGTCAAGAATTCGTCTAACTGGTCGGAGGAAAGACCTAATAAGCGCGTGCTAGTCGGATTATTCTGGGTGATAACTGTGCCGGTAGGATAATTATCAGTATTTTCGCTGACTAACCAGAGATAATCATCGTTAATCTGGTCGTAGGACACACAAGCTTTGTTTAAAAGAGCCTGAGCAATTTCTTTCAGGTCCCCCCCACCCCAGGCCTGTTGATTAAGATAGGAGCCTAGGAGAGCATAAACTTCAGCGATCGAGGTTTCTTTAAAGAAATGTTCCTTAAATTCGGGGTAATTATTGATTAAAGACCAAAAATCCTCTTGTTTTAAGGTTAAACAGATAGTGACTTCCGAAGAAGCGATCACCGTTTCACAGGGGCTACCGCGCAGGAGACTGATCCACCCGAATAAATCCCCCGGCTGCAATTTAGCCAAAGTAACCGGCAACGGATTGTCAACCCTAGCATCGTAACCCAAAAGTCTGGCCTCTCCCTCGTAGAGAAGGACGAGGTGGGAGGGTAAGCGGTCGCACTTGAGGATCGCATTGCCCATCTCATAGCGAAAGGGTTGTAATTTCTGGCCCAGAGAACGTCTAACCTCGACGGGCAGGCGATCAAAGGGCTGTACGGTCTCCAGAAAGGCGGTAAAATCTAAAGTGGTATAACTCATTGGCTAGGCGAAAATTGACTAAGTTGGCAAATAATTAAGCGAAAAGACTAGGTTTACCCAGTGTTGCAAGGAAATGCTATATAATCGATCCCTGCTCGCTATTGACTGGGTTTGATTCGGAGATAAATTTCACTGTTTGCATTTGAGCCGTTAACCATTGTTGGAATAAATCATTGCGTAAGCGTTGACGGGTGGGAGGATCCAGTTCACAGGATAAATATTTTTCCAGTCGGACAATCACGACCCATTCTCCCACTTGCGTCGGTGGCCACAGTTGCCCCGGTTTACAGGCTTTGAGAATTTGCCCAATCTGGGGATGGGGAGTGCTCAGTTCCACAGGTCCGATTAGTCCTCCGGTTTCCGCTTCTGCTCCCTGGGAGTATTTTTTAGCTAGTTCAGCGAAGGTATTTTCTCGATCCTGTATCCGGAAAAATAGTTCCTGGGCAATGCCGATATTTTTTGTCCGAATCAGGGAATAAACCACCTTATCCAATTGATTTTTGACTTGCAAGAAGTAGGATTCTACTTTGTTATCCCAAGTCTCCTGTTTAAATTTTTCCAATTTAATGTCCCGCAGAATTAGATATTCTAGTTGTTCGGAATCCATCCCGTTTTGTCGTAACCAAGATTTCATTTGTTCATCGTTGGCAATTTGATTATTTTGATAGAAACGGGAATAGGCGGCGTTTCTTTCTTCGGGATTGCAGGTGATATTGGCGATCGCTTGCTCGATAATTACTTCCCGGATTAACTGGGGTAACATACCATATTTTGCCAAAAGAGGCAATACCTCTGACTCGCTAATTTTTTGGTCGCCGATTTCAATAATTGAACTCATAATAAATACATTTTCCTCACAGAAATGTTTAAAACTATCAACTCTAGGAGCTTCTAAATTTTATTGAGGTGATTATACGCCAAAACAGCAATTTTAAGGTATCCCTCCCTATTCTAATTTGAGTTTTCCCCTTTGAAAGCCGAAAATTACAGAAATTAAACAAACAAGTCGGTCATCTTGGCGGGTGTGGGGTGTGGGGTGTGGGAAGTGGGGTGTGGGGTGTAGGGTGTGGTGCGATTCGTTGGCTAGAAACTAGACAGTAAGACGTTTAGAGGATTAGCCGCTTGGTAAATGTAGTACCTTGATAACTTGATAACCCTACAGGTGCGGGTTAGTAATAACCTTAGTCCTGTCCTCTAGATGCCTAGAGTGACGGCATTTCCTGCTGCTTTAGACTTGGTACATCTGAGGTAGTGAGCGAGGAAAAAAAGCGGTATCTGATAGCCTAAATCAGAAACCC
>NZ_JADBVE010000327.1:0-4262 GCF_020245285.1 Microcystis sp. M31BS1 | reverse complement strand
CAACAATTCCTATTTTTTCATAATTAGGGGTCTCAATATCCCCCTAACGGCCACCGAGAAAACCTTCACCAGATAAGTATTTTTACTCAAGTCTCTGGAGGGGGACAGCTTATGTGACAGTTGAGGGTGCGGAATGTGGGCTCAATTCTCAGACGAATAGCGGCAGCGGGGATTGTTCTGCTTCTAAACAACTGTTTCTGATTTTTGTACCAAACTAACTGAGTTTTGCCAGCGATGCTTCCCTGTAAACCTGCCCCTACTCCCCCAGTTTTTTTATCTATTGCCCATGCCCAAGAAAAAACATTAGGATCAAGAGGATTAAGGGGGTATTCACAGTAAACATATTCATTGGCCTCTCGGTTTTTTAGCAATATTCCCTCATAGCTGTTGATGACATTTTGAGCAGTTTGACTGGAGCGAATCTTCTCGTTCCAGTGTTGAATAATAGCGGTTCCCAGTTGTGCGGGGGAAGATTGCAGATTCAAAGAGGGAACCCCAAGTTGAATGGCTTTTTTGATAATATCTGCTCGTTGAATTACGAACAAAAAGGTATTATCTGTAGTTAAACTATTCAGTTGTAGAGATTTTAGCGACCAACCACTGGCAGTTTTACTGTCCACTGCATCGTAGAGTAGTTTGCTTCTGCCTAGGGCAGGATCGGATAAAGGAATATTCTTGATATAATGAAAAATTGCTTCCCAGCTATAATCCTCGATCGAGCCAATCAATGGTGAGGCAATTGCGGCTAGAATGGCCTGCTTTAGTCTTTTAGTCTCGTCGTTCGTTAACACTTAGGGATTCCTCTACGGAATACAAAAATTCACTCATCCTCAGACCTAAAGCATTAGTAATATGACTAAGCACTCTCACCGATGGACTTTTTAATCCTCGCTCTAGTTGACTGATGTAAGTTCTATGCAGACCTGTTACTTCCGCCAAATACTCTTGCGACCACCCTTTTTCTTGGCGATAACGCTGTAGCTCTCGTCCTAAAATTTGCTCTAGTTGACCAGATTGCATAACCTGAATTCTAGTCTTTTGTATACCAAAGTTCTACAGACTAAAGTATTCAATGTCTCAGTGCCGAACAGAAACAGATAAATCAACCAAGGTCGATCGCAAATCGCTATGATAGAATATTGGGTCTTTAATTTCCGTCCCCTCCTCCTCTTATGAAACTGCCTGTCGTCGCTATTATCGGTCGTCCCAATGTGGGCAAATCCACCCTCGTCAATCGTATCGCTGGAGATCAACAGGCGATCGTTTTCGATCAACCCGGGATTACCAGAGATCGCACCTATCAACCAGCTTTCTGGTGCGATCGAGATTTTCAAATTGTCGATACAGGGGGGCTAGTTTTTAACGATGACAGCGAATTTCTCCCTTTAATCCGCGAACAGGCTTTAATCGCCCTAGCAGAGGCAAGTGTGGCGATTTTTGTCGTCGATGGGCAAGGGGGAATTACCGCCGGCGATCGAGAAATTGCCGCTTGGTTACGACAGCAAAATGTCCCGATACTTTTGGCCGTCAATAAATGTGAATCGGTGGAACAGGGTATCCTGCAAGCGACGGAATTCTGGGAATTAGCCATCGGTGAACCCTTCCCCATCTCGGCCATTCACGGTTCTGGTACAGGCGAACTACTCGATGCGGTGATTAAATATTTGCCACCCGCAGCGGCAATTCCCGAAAATGAAGAAATTAAAGTGGCAATTATCGGTCGTCCTAACGTGGGTAAATCCAGTCTCCTCAATGCTTTAACCGGACAACAACGGGCGATCGTTAGTCCGATTTCGGGAACCACCAGAGACTCGATCGATACTTTAATTGAACGAGAAGGACAGGTGTATCGGTTAATTGACACCGCCGGGATTCGCCGTAAGAAGAATGTGGACTATGGAGCCGAATTTTTCAGTATTAACCGTGCTTTTAAGGCAATTCGCCGGTCTGACGTGGTACTATTCGTCATCGATGTGCTAGATGGTGTCACCGAACAGGATTTAAAATTAGCGGGGCGAATCATTGAAGAAGGGCGTGCGGTGGTGCTAGTGGTCAATAAATGGGATGCGGTGGAGAAAGACACCTACACCATCAATACTTACACCAAAATGCTCCAGGATCGGCTGTATTTCATGGATTGGGCAGAAATGATCTTTGTCAGTGCTATGACGGGGCAAAGAGTCACCAAAATCCTCGAATTAGTCGATATTGCCGCCGAATCTCACCGTCGTCGCGTCAGTACCTCGGTAATCAACGATGTGATCGAAGATGCGGTTAAATGGCACAATCCCCCCACCACCAGGGGCGGAAAACAGGGGAAACTATACTATGGCACGCAAGTATCGAGTCAACCCCCCACGATCGCCCTTTTCGTTAACGATCCCCAGCGCTTTAATGATAACTATCGCCGTTACATCGAAGGGCAATTCCGGCAACAGTTAGGCTTTAAAGGAACCCCGATCCGCTTAATCTGGCGCGGCAAACCGGCGCGAGAAGTGGAAAAAACGGTTAATAGAGCCACCAAGGTCTAATTTATGGATTTATTGCGAAGTTTGCCCATCGGTCTTTATCTCGATCAACCGATCACCCGACTACATCAACTAGATGCCAGGGTAAAATTTATCTGGTTAATGGTGTTTTTAGCAGCACCTTTATTAGCTAATGCTTGGTGGCGTTTAGCTTTGGTGGGATTATTAATGTTGTTAACCCTGCTTGCACCTATTCCCCCCCGCGTCTGGCGGCAACAGATGGGCTGGCTGATATTTTTAGCGATTATCGTCTTTCTGATTACTGCCATCACTCCCGATGGTTTAGCGGTGAGTATTCAGCCGCGTTTACCAGAGGAAGGGCTGAATTTACCGCCAGCAAGTGATTATCAGTATGTTTTATGGGATAGAGGCCGTTTATTTGTTACCCGACGTTCTTTGGAATTAGCAGTGAGAATTAGTACCCTAATTTTTACTTTAATTTATAGCACTAATCTCTTTTTGTTGACGACGGCCCCAGAAGAAATTACCGAAGGTTTAGAGAATTTAATCAGTCCTTTACGGCGATTTAATGTGCCTGTGACAGAAATTTCTCTGACTCTGACCCTGTCTTTGCGCTTTATTCCTCTGGTTTTAGAAGAAGTGCAAAATCTAGCCAGGGCAGTGCGAACTAGGGCGATCGATTGGCAAAAATTAGGGATTAAAAGAAGTTTAAACGTCTGGTTAACAGTAGTGGAAAAATTACTAGATAATTTGCTTTTACGCGCCGAACAAATAGCAATTGCTATGGAGGTTCGCGGTTTTACCAGTCCCAATCAGCATCAAGTACGCTGGCACCAATTACAGTTAAGATGGGCTGATTTTATCGCTTTATTTTTGTTAATTCCCTTTTGGGCAGCCCGATTAGTTTGGGGTGGTTTATAGCAGTTATCAGTGATCAGTTATCAGATTTGAGTTTTAAGTGTGCAGTATTAAATAGAAGTTTCCTACTGTCTTTTCACCTGATAGTTCTTCGTTACTTGGTCTGGTTCGATCGGGTGGCATAAATCGACTAAATCTTTATCTGGCAAGGGATTTACTTGATTAGTTCGCTCTAGAAAACAATTGACAAAAATCGCCAAATGTCTTTCTCTATAAGAGTTTCATTTCTTATAACCCTGTCCGTTGCATAAGACAAACCGAAGAACCTCACTGATTACTGTTCACAGCAAAAAACTCCCCACTTTCCACTTCTCACTCGCCAATTTCCTACTAAAGATAGATATTTAAACAGATAAAAAGTATTACTTATAAGAGTAAGTTACGGCGTTTCTTATAGAGATGAGGTATGATAAGATTTGGCATTTGGCAGGGTGCATCTCATTTTTCTAAATCTACTAAGTTGGGATTTTTCAAGGAAGTCCGTAGGTTGGGTTGAGCGAATCAATAGGTTAAAGAAAACCTCTCAATTTTAGAGGAAAGCGAAACCCAACATTTCAGTTCGTAGGTTGGGTTGAGCGAATCAATGGGTTAAAGAAAACCTCTCAATTTTAGAGGAAAGCGGAACCCAACAGCCAACACCTAAATCCGTCGGAATCGGCGATCGCTTCTCCTGACCTTTTGTGGGGTTTCCTTGGGTCAATCCAAGCGTACTATAGTTGGGTTTCATGCTTCAACCCAACCTTGTATCTTGAGAAGTAGGCAACCCGTCCCAACCTAGGTAAAAAATACCGCTTTGTAGCTTGGGTGCCTATATTCTGAAAAAGGGCGTGGACATCCAGTTCAACCGAGGTGCTT
>NZ_JADBVE010000326.1:0-13956 GCF_020245285.1 Microcystis sp. M31BS1 | reverse complement strand
AAGGGATTAAGTAGCGTGGGGCGCACGCAAACTTTAAACGCTTCGGGAGAGATTCCCTCTTGGTTGGTTGGAGAAATCCTGCTTGCTAACGGAGACTCAATGAACGAAGAATCCCCGTCTTTTTAGAGCGGGGAGCGTCAACAATCACATCTCTCGATGAATACTCAAAAAATGCCTCGTCTCTGTGGGCTAAAAATTCAGGCAATTACTCCCTATTCTCGCGCTTGGTCGCAACAGCGAGCGCTGGTGGAGGCAAGAATCGCTAATCCCGACTTGCCCGATATGCTGCTCCTACTGGAACATCCCCCCGTTTACACCCTCGGTACCGGTTCAGATATTAAGTTTATTAAATTTAATCTTGACAAAACCGACAAAGAAGTGCATCGAATCGAGCGAGGAGGCGAAGTCACCTATCACTGTCCGGGGCAGTTAGTGGGCTATCCGATCCTCAATTTGCGCTATTATCAGCAGGATTTACACTGGTATTTGCGACAATTGGAAGAAGTCATTCTGCAAACTATCGCTATTTATGGATTGTCGGGGGAAAGAATCGCGGGCCTGACGGGGGTATGGGTAGAAGGGTATAAAATAGCTGCGATCGGTATTAAAGTTAGTCGTTGGATTACCTATCATGGTTTTGCCCTCAATGTTTGTCCCGATTTAAGCGGGTTTGCCGAGATTATTCCCTGTGGCATTGCTAATAAACCCGTGGGCAGTTTACAGCAGTTTCTGCCTAATATTAGTCTTATGCAAGTACAGCAAGATTTATCGAGAGTTTTCGCCTCAGTTTTCGGTGTGGAATTATTTTCTCTTGACAAGGATTAATATGAGCGATCGCAAAGACCCAGAAAAACTCGGTGCGGAAAATAGGGAAGATAACCCCGAAAATAACGGTAAAGCCAGTTTATCAGCCCCCGATGCTTCCGAATACGTCTCCTCCTTATCTTCCCGTAATCCTGTGCGTCAGCGCATCCTAGTATTAAAAGATCTTCGACCGGGTAACGCGGGGTTATTACTGGCCCCCCTGATGGTGATGACCATCGGCCTCGTCTTTAGCTGGGACTGGTTAGGCTTTTCTGGGGCGATAGTAGCGATATTGATATCCTTACAGGTGATTTTACCCTCTATTCGCCAGTGGATCGCCCATTATCTCACTCCCTCTGAACGTCAGACGGTTTTCGCTTTTATCGTTTTTATTGCTGCTCTGGCCGGATTAGGGAAATATTTAGGAGTTTACGAGCGCATATTGCGATGGTTAGACAGTTTTAAATACGATGAGTTCGGTTCTTGGGCCGAGTGGGTGGGGGCCTTGGGACAGATTATGATCGCCGTGTTAGCCGTCTATGTGGCCTGGGAACAGTACGTTATTTCTAAGGATTTAACCATACAACAAAATCGCATTACCCAACAACAGACGATCGATTCCTATTTTCAGGGGATTTCTGATCTAGCCTTGGATGAGGAGGGATTTTTAGAAGATTGGCCCCAGGAAAGAGCGATCGCAGAAGGTCGCACCGCTTCCATCCTCAGCAGTGTCGATGCCGCCGGGAAAGCGAAAATACTGCGTTTTTTGAGTCAATCGCGGCTATTATCACCGATTAAACGCGATCGTTATCTAGGCCGACCGATTCTAGACGGGGAAGGGGGTTATGCGGAGGATCGAGAGTTTGGCACAAGAGTAGTACAATTGGGGGTAATGTTAGCGGGGGCCGACATTTCTGGGCAGGATCTGCGCTGGACCGATTTAAGCGAAGCGAATATGGTGCGGGCCGATTTAAGTTATAGCGATTTGGTGAAAGCAAATGTATCGCGGACAATTCTCTACGAAGCTAATTTAAGAGGGGCAGATATCAAAGGGATGCGTTTATTTTATGGTTCCCTAGAAAATGCTACCCCCCGCAGTCGTACCGTTCCCCCCAATTATGACAGCGGAGAACACACGGGAGCAGTGGTAGAAAATGTCAATTTTACTGGGGTGAAAAACATGAGCGAGGAACAACGTCACTATTGTTGTCGTTGGTGTGGGGAAAAGTCCCGCGCAACCATTCCGGGGGGATGTGCTGATATTGCCAATCTTTTGGGCCGTTAACGGAGGCGGTCGGCGGTCGGCAGTGTTATAATTAGTGGTATTCATGGCCAATAATTCCCACAAATTTATGAATCAAAAAGTCGTTATTCTTGCCACTGCCTCCGCTAGTTTATTAGTCCTAGCAGTTACCACTAACTCCGTACAAGCTGCCCCAGAGTCCTTTCATCCTAGTTTCAATACCAAGAACTTAGGTGACATGATGATCGGCAAGACAACCGGGGAAGAAAATCCGATTTTTCGTCATCTTAATTGTGGTTGTGCCACCTGTACCCAATCCCTTAACTCCTCACTCAATTGATAATTTTCCGCCCCAACGATCCTGGGGGATAAAAGTCCGCTCTAGATTAATTTTTGCCACGGGTTCTGTGAGGGTAAATTCTCCCGATTCGATTAGTGCTTTTAATTCTAAAGCGGCTTCCCGGGACAGGGAAATACTGGCCAAAGGAGCCACCCTAACACTTTTTCCCTCAATCATAATCCGACCGCTTTTTAGTTTAGCGTAGGTGATTAAACCAAAGGTAGGACGGACTCGCCGGGGAATGGAAAAATCCACCACTGGAGCGACAATTTCCTCATCTTTTACCGCACAATGTCGAACAATTTCCTCGCTTAAAACCGGAATCGGTACTGCTACTCCTAACATTAAAGAAGCCCCATAATTTTTGAAATAACAACCCCGCACCCAGCGAGCATTCATTTGTTTAGCATCCCCAATTAAGGCTAAGGTAGAAGCAGGACCAATAGGAGTTCGATTTTGTAGGCGTTTTTGCAGGGGAAAATGTTGGGTTCCTTCCCAGGCAATATAACCGATTCCTCCTCCTAAAAAAATGCGCGTACCGATGCCTATAGCCTCTAAATCGGGGTCATTTAACAGGGGAGAAATTGCGCCGGGGTTAGAATATACTGCATTACCTAATCGCGGCTGTAGTGGTCCCAAATAAGTATATAAAGTCCGCTCTCCCCCATTGACTCCGACGATAAAATTCTGGTAGAGATTGCGAGGATTAAAAAGATAAAATTGATTGATGGTATCCTTAGAAATAATCGTTTCAAAAGAAGTGCGAGGATAACAATCGGTAGCCTGGCCGACAGCGCGCAATTGAATCGATTTTCCGGCGATTAAATCCTCAATAATATGTCCGCCACCCCTTTCGGGATTTTCTGCCTCTAAATTCTCATTTTTGGCCGCTAGATCACTAATAGCACTGGCTCCTAAATATAAATCCACCGCCCCAAAACCGGCATAAGCAGGAATCCCATCTAACCAACATTGACGAATTTTTATCGGCGGATCCGTCTGACCTAAATTAATAATTGCCCCGGAAGATTCCATCGGTTCAAAGGTTCCCGTACAAACCACATCTACTTGGGAAAAAACCTCCTTAATTCCCATCTCGTTCACGCGGCTTTTTAATTCCTCTACTGTCCAGACTACAGCCGTTTTTTTAGCAATTTTGTCGTTGATTTCAGCGATTGTTCTCATAATAAAAATTGAACCGATGGGGGGTTAGGGAGCTTTTTGCTGTGGTCAGTAAACAGTTATCAGATGTGAGTTGTCAGTGAGTGGTATTAACTGAGCAGTATTAAATGGCGGTGACAGTGCTGTTTTTTCACTGATTACTGATTACTGATCACTGATCACTGTTATAAGATGAGAAAGGGAAAATTTACGATCGAAGCTTTTCTATGACAGTTACACCCGTTCCGGCCTCCTTTAATCCTGTTTCTGGTCTAGTTAACCGTATTCTCGGCATAAAACCGCTTTTTGACATCGCTCGCTATCAGGCCCGCAATATGATGATTAAAAGAGCCGAAAAACTAGGTGTACCTTGGCGAGAAACCGTCAAACAATGGCAACAAAGGGATTGGAGTCGGGAACTGCAAGCGGTAGAAAATCCCGATCTCGTCTATCCCGAATACTACGTTTGTTCTTTCCACGCTTACGAAAAGGGCAATTTAGACTGGTTGCCAGCTTTTGAGGTAGAATCTGCCGCCTATGCTGTTCATTCTACCATCTGGCCCGGGGCGGGGATTGACGGCGATCCGCGATTGCGGCGGGAATATCACCGGATATTGAAGGAGCAAATCAAGGCAGAAATTAACGATATTGTCGATTTAGGCTGTAGTGTCGGCATGAGTAGCTTCGCACTGCAAGATACTTATCCGCAAGCGCGGGTAACTGGGTTAGATCTCTCTCCCTACTATTTAGCCGTTGCCCAATACCAAGCTCAACAAAAACAAAAGACGATTCAATGGCAACACGCGGCTGCGGAAAAAACTCAATTACCCAGTCAGTCCTACGATCTGGTATCTTCGTTTTTAATGTTCCACGAACTACCCCAACAGGCTACTAGAGAAATTTTCGCCGAAGCGCGTCGTTTATTGCGATCGGGGGGTTATTTGACGCTGATGGATATGAATCCGCGCTCGGAAATTTATCGAAAAATGCCCCCTTATGTCCTCACCTTACTCAAGAGTACCGAACCCTATCTCGATCAATATTTTACTCTCGATATCGAACAGGCATTAGTTGAAGCGGGGTTTCAAGCACCGATCATTACCCCCACCAGTCCCCGACACCGGGCGATTGTTGCGCGGGTTTCCGAATCATAATTTTGAGGTAATCAATGAAGATAATTTTTCGTCAAAGTTGGACAAAGATATTAACTATTGTCCCTCTCTTCCTGTTAATTTTTGCCAGCAAAACCCTCGCCCATCATGCCATGGCAGGGCAAACTCCTGATAATTTTTGGAACGGATTTTTATCGGGTTTAGCTCACCCGGTTATCGGTTTAGATCATTTAGCTTTTGTGGTGGCTAGTGGTTTAATTGCTGTGGGGATGGAACAGGGTTTATTAATTCCGATCGCTTTTGCGATTGCCACTTTAATCGGGACAGGGATTCATTTACAGGGAATAAGTTTACTTTTTCCTGAAGGAATTATTGCCCTTTCTGTGGTGATTTTTGGCGTGATTTTAACTCTGAAAAAAGGGTTACAAAATCATTCTAATCTTCATACGATCGCTCTGGCAACTTTGGCAATGATCGCGGGAATTTTCCACGGTTATGCCTACGGAGAATCAATTATCGGGGCGCGAGTTGCCGCTTTAGTTGCCTATTTAATTGGTTTTACCGTGATGCAATTAGCGATCGCATCTGGTGCTTTTTTCCTTGGCAGTGTCATCAAGGAAAAATTAGCCAAGCAAGCGACTCTAATTAGTAAGTTCATCGGATTGGCAATTATGGCGATCGGTACAACTTTTTTAGTGGGAATTAAGTAAATTAATCTCGGTGGGGCTAATTATTAATGGCTCTCTTGAGGTTATGGTGATCAGCAAATCCGATCGAAGAAAGGGCGTACATATACGCCCCCACCAATCAGAGCAGGTGCAATCTAGGGGCGCAGCATCGATAGTTTGATCGCAGATTGTTTGCAGATTGTCTAGAGAGTCTGTAGGGTGAGCATTGCTACTGTTTACTGTTCACTGTTCACAGCAGAAAACTCCCCACACCCCATACCCTGCCCCCACAAAAAACTTTTTGCCGCAAACCCTAAAATAGAGCCAAGGAAGTTAGTAGAGAGAGAATGCTATTTTGTCAGCTATGAGCCAAACCCTACCTAAAACTGTTAATTTCGAGGAATTCGTCCTTTGGCTGCCTGAAAATTCTGGAGTACGTTATGAGCTACACAATGGAAATATTATTGAAATGGCACAACCCGCAGGAGAACACGAGGAAATCAAAGGATTTTTAACTGTTAAACTCAGTGGAATAATTGATAGACTGGGGCTTCCTTATTTAATTCCTAACCAAGCGATTGTCAGACCTGCTGGTAAAAACTCTGGTTATTTTCCTGATGTATTAGTGCTAAATCGAACCAAGCTCGCTCAGGAAAAATTATGGAAAAAAGAATCAATCCTTAGTGAGGGTGCATCTATCCCTCTGATCATTGAAGTGGTATCGACTAACTGGCGTGATGATTACTACTTAAAATTTGCTGATTATGAAGAAATGGGTATTCCTGAATATTGGATTGTCGATTATGCAGCCTTGGGTGGGCGTAATTTTCTTGGCACTCCTAAACAACCGACCATCTCTGTTTGTCGCTTAGTTGAGGAAGAATATCAAATTCGGCAATTTCGAGACAGCGATCGCCTAATTTCCCAGACTTTCACGGAATTAAATCTCACTGTCAATCAGATTTTCTTAAGTCTGTAGGGTGTGCATCGTCCACCTTACTCTTTTCGCTTTTTTCTTCAGTTTGAGGGGGTGATTTTGCCGCTTAAAATCCGCAATTATTGCCTTTATTTGCTCCATTTGCTTGGTTTTTAAGCCATTAAGCTCAATTTATTCGATCGCTTTCGTGTTCATGTTCTCAAGGTCGTTACTAAGTAGTCATGCAAAATTAATTACCTGCCCGATCGAGCTAAAACCCTTACGGGGCAATGATCGTCATGTGTAAATAATTTTGCCTAGGTACTTAAGACAAGATCGTAAACTAAGACGCATTTTAAATGAGAGAAATTTGGGGTTCCCTATTTATTTTTTTAGTCTGTCCTATAATCGGGGGATTGCCTCTGATCGATTGGATAAATTATCTAGTAACTGGACGTAAATTATCCCAATTAGGTACTGGTAATATCGGTGTAACTGCCGCCTTTTACCATGGGGGTAAATTGGTGGGAATTTTGGCGGTAATTTCGGAAGCAGCCAAGGGAATTATCGTTATTTTCCTAACCCGTTTCTTTTTTTCCACCGGCTCCACTTGGGAATTATTAGCTTTAATTGCCTTAGTCGTGGGGCGCTATTGGTTAGGAAAAGGTGCAGGAACTACTAATGTTTTCTGGGGATTAATCGTTCACGATTTTGTCGCTGTTTTTCTCACCTCAATCATTAGTGGGATTAGCTTTACTATTTTTCGAGAAAAATCTACGGGTAGATTGGTAGGATTATTTTTATTAGCTTTAATTCTCACCTTGCGCCGTCCCCACGATTCAGGTTATATTATAACTGCCATTGCTTTAGCCTGTTTATTAGGGGCAATTTTTCAAAAAATAGCCGACGATTTAGACTTACCCGAAGCAAGTGTTAACAATGAATCAAAAACTATGTTTCGTTTTTTTCGTGGAGATCGATCGATCCAAACTCTTGATGACAATCTGGTTGCTTCAAAAGTGGGACAAAAAGCCGCCACTTTAGCCTATCTTAAGCGTGCCGGTTATCCCATTCCTAGGGGGTGGGTTTTACCACCGGGGGATGATCCACAACCGTTAATAGAATCTCTTAATCCTGATATTAATCATCCCTTAGTCGTGCGCTCTTCCGCTATTGGAGAAGATAGTGAAACTGCTTCATCTGCGGGACAATATACCACAATTCTTAACGTCATCGATCGAGAAAATTTAGCGGCGGCGATTTTAAGTTGCCAAACCTCCTATAATAGTCCTAATGCTGTTAATTATCGACTCGATCGAGGCCAAGAAAACACGGCCATGGCTGTGTTAATCCAAGAACAAATTCGAGGAGTTTTTTCGGGAGTTGCCTTCAGTCGTGATCCGATTAATCCTCTCAGTTTAGATGTAGTTATTGAAGCTTTACCCGGAGATGCCACCAGAGTTGTATCGGGAAGAATCACCCCCGAAAGTTATCGAGTTAATTTAGAAGAAAATATCATCATCGGAGAGGGAGATATTCCCCCAGCTATTATTCAACAGGTAGCTAATCTTTGTCGGCAATTAGAAACCCTTGATCATGGCATTCCCCAAGATATAGAATGGACTCATGACGGACACAAATTATGGTTATTACAGTGCCGTCCTATCACTAATTTACAGCCAATTTGGACAAGAAAAATCGCAGCTGAAGTTATCCCTGGAGTGATTCGTCCTTTGCCTTGGTCAATTAATCGTCCTTTAACCTGTGGAGTTTGGGGAGATATTTTCCAGTTAGTTTTAGACAAAAAAGCCCTCGATTTGAACTTCAATGAAACAGCGACTTTACACTATCAAAGAGCCTATTTTAATGCTTCTTTATTAGGAACCATTTTCCGTCGCATGGGATTACCTCCAGAAAGCTTAGAATTCCTGACCAAAGGGGCAAAGTTTACCAAACCACCTTTAGCGGCAACCTTGGCTAATTCCCCCGGTTTATTAAAACTTTTAGGACGGGAATTACAGTTAGAAAAAGACTTTAGCCAAGATAAAAAAAACTATTTTATCCCGACGCTCGAAAAAATTAACGCTACTTCCCTAGAAGCTTTATCTTCTGGGGAAATTTTAGAGCAAATTGAGGAGATTTTAACCGTCTTAAAAAAAGCTACCTATTATAGTATTCTTGCCCCCCTTAGCTTCGCTTTGCGTCGCAGTATTTCCCGAGTACCTTTTGAGAAATTGGATAACTCCCAAGCACCAGAAATAGCCTCAATGCGATCGCTATCTGAACTGAGAAAAAATACGATCGATCGAGATTTTGACTCAGCTTTTTCCCTCTGGTTAGAAACCTACGGTTATTTAAGCGAAGTGGGGACTGATATTTCCATACCGAGATGGCGAGAAAATCCCCCATATCTGCTACAACTACCCTTAGATATTCCGGGCAATAATAGCCATAAAAAAGTCAAATCTTCCCACAATGTCCAAAAAAGATTAAATATCAAAAACCAGGTAACTGAAATTTACTCCCGTCTTTTAGCTCACCTACGCTGGCATTTTCTCGCTTTGGAAACCCTCTGGTTACAGCAGCAAATATTATCGGAGACGGGAGATATATTTTATCTAAATTACTCAGAAGTTACCCAGTTGGGTCAGAATAATAAAATCGCCAATCTTAACCAGATTATCCGTCAGCGTCGTCAACAATTCCAAGAAAACTCTCAATTAACCGATATTCCCTATATCGTTTATGGACAACCACCGAAAAGAGAATTTTTAGTTTCAAATTTAACTGCAAAAAAACGCTTACAGGGAATTGCCGCTAGTGGGGGGACAGTGGAGGGACGAATCAAAATTATGCCAACCCTACAAAATCTAGAAATTGCCCCTAATACTATTCTCGTTATTCCCTATACTGACTCAGGATGGTCCCCTTTATTATCCCAGGCTGTGGGAATTATTGCCGAGGTGGGGGGACAATTATCCCATGGTGCTATCATTGCCAGAGAATACGGAATTCCCGCGGTTATGGATGTGCATAATGCCATGAAATTGTTAAAAGATGGTCAATTAATTCGTCTCGATGGCAGTCAAGGAATTATTGAAATTCTCTAGGCATTAGGGGACAGGGTGTGGGGTGTGGGGTGTAGGGTGTAGGGTGTAGGGTGTGGGGTGTGGGGAGAATAAATAAAATAATCTCCTGACTCCTGACTTGTGACTCCTGACTCCTGACTCGGAGACTCCTAACCCAATGGTAGATGTTGGATTTTTGCAGAAGTTCTATTTTCCGACAAAGATAAGCAAAAATTATTTATTGACTCCAATAACTTGAGAATATTTAAATTAACATTTCGCAATATTTACAAATTCTTAAGAATTAATTGAGAAAGATTTTTATTTAACAACGATGTTATGCCGGTTACAGCGATTTGATAGAATTTCATAATGGGGTATTTTATGCTTTTTTGGGCAGCAACGGTTGAAACCCTTGCCACACCTAGAAGGTAATCCCAATTAAGACAGGTAAATGAGTCAATTTCACCCACAACGATGATCTTTTTTTTGTGTAGTTTTATTGCAAAAAAAAAGTTTTTTTGACAAAAAGCACAAAGTATGGCTTATGAAGTGGGGAGTGGGGAAATGGGGAAATGGGGTAGTGAGGTGGTGGGGAAGTGGGGTAGTGGGGAAGTGGGGAAGTGGGGTAGTGGGGCATTTGGCTGAAATTTCCCTAAACCCCTAAATCCCTAAATCCCTATCTCCCGACGACCGGCTACCGACTCCTAACCCCCACGAGAAACTTTTTGCCGCAAACCCTACTTAACATCTTCCCCAACAGCCAACCCCTAACGCTCTTTTTGCCGAGGTTATCTGCCATTTTCCAATAAAAACCTTCTTTCTGCGCGAACAATTGCCTCTCTAGTGGCTAAAACTGCTTCTGTATCCACCGAAAGAGAAGTCACACCCCAAGCAATCAGATCATCGATAAGTTCAGGATACTGGACGATAGCCATGCCGCAAACGGAACAGGGAATCTGTAAAACTTTTGCTTGAGTGATAATTTGTTGTAAAGCTGCCCTGACTGCGGGATGACGGGCGTTAAAATATTCTGAGAAATGTTCTCGATCGCTACCTAAAAGTAATTGAGTTAAATCATTAGTACCAATAGCGATTAACTGTACGCCCGCTTGCACATAATCCCTCAATTGAAAGATTACCCCCGGTACTTCCACCATTATCCCCAATTGGAAAGAAGGGACTTGAGTGAGTAAAGCCGATTGTACCCGTTGCCGGCAGAAAATAAATTCCTCAACCCCGCGGACAAAGGGAAGCAGTAAATTAATATTGGTGGCGCTGGTGGTTTGTACCCGTCGTAAAGCTTGCAATTCCAGATCGAATAGAGTCGGATCTAATATATAACCATGGGTTCCCCGACTGTCTTGAGCCGAATGTTGAGCATCAAAAGAACGGTAAAATAAAGGCTTAGGCTGGATACTAAGGGCAAATTGTGCGATTAAATCACTTAATCTCTCGATCAATGCTTCTTGATGCTCTGGTGTTAACCATTCTTCTAGATTACGCTGAGAAAGTAACTCTAAAATCATCCATTCTGAGCGCAATAAACCGATCCCATCAATAGGCAGTTCTTGGATTCCGGCAATACTTTCAGTTTGACTGAGATTAACCATCAAACGGGTAGCAATTGCCGTCCCGTCGGTTTCTCTGGGGGGTGGTGGGGGTAAGGAAATCTGTTCCTGAGATGCTAGAGAAATAATTCCCCTCGTACCATCTACCAAAATTATCTCACCTGAGCGGATAATTTCCGTGGCATTTTTCACCCCGACAACGGCAGGAATGGCTAATTCCCGGGCTAAAATGGCTCCATGGCTAGTTAATCCCCCCTGTTCCGTGATCATTGCTCTAATTTGGCGTAAATGGGGCAGTTTTTTCGGAGGTAAATTAGTAGTAACCAGAATGCAATCCTGAAAAGTTGCCTCTGGGGAGTCGAAATTGCTGATCACTTTTGCCACTCCCGATACCAACCCCGGGGATGCCCCTAATCCTCTTAAGGGATAATGGCAGCTAGTAGCGGTGATTTCCTGACTGTGACAGTTAAGAATATAAATTTGACCATCCAGCATCATCAGCCATTCTATGCTGGTTAACGTCGGTTTTTCCGTCAGCAGAAATTGAACCAGTTGACAAAGGCGATCGAGGGCGAAATTATCTAAACAGTAGCTTTCCTGTAAACTGGGTGCTAATAATTGTGGCGCGAGCAGATTACTGTCACTATTGAGATAATAAGCGCGGGATTTATTGCCTAATTGCCGACTGCGTAATTGACCGGAGCGATCGATAATGTAGGTATCCGGTGCCACTTCTCCATTAACTAAACTGTGTCCTAACCCCCAAACTGCCTGAATTTTCCAGTTATCGTCATTAATCAACACATTTCCCGCACAATTGGCCGGTAATAACGGTTGTACCAGTAAAGATAATTGAATGTTTTCTAAACCAATTCCCATTTTTCGCCAATAAAATAGACTTCTGGCGGTGAATAACTCCGCCCAAGCTTGTTTTAGGGCATTTTCTAGATTATCTGCTTTAATTCCACTGATTGGGGCGGAAAATAAACCGAGCGTTCGCCGAGCCAGATTAGCTGGTAGGGAAAAGCGCCATACTAGGGTATCCATGGATAATTGTGCCACGGCCGCCTCTAGTTCTTCTAACCAGAGAGGAGGAATTTGCGCTTGTAAAACGGCGCGCCGACTCTCGCGCGCAACTAATTGCAGAGCTTTGGCGTTATCTACGTCTAAATAGAGGGAAGATTGGGGAAAATCCGTCAGAAACGAGTCACCATGGTCGATAGTTTCCAAAAATTCCGCAAAAATGCGGTTAAAAATGGCAAATCCCCTGATAATTGGGTATCCTCGCTGATGTAATTCACTGGCAATAAAAGCTTTTTCCCCCACCAGGGGGCGATCAGAAGCACTAATGCGATCAAGCCAGCAGAGAATGGTCACGGGATTTGTTAAGAATGGTGAAAGGATTGTAAAATCATTGTGTGATTTTTGTAACTTTTTAGTTCTATCTGCTAGTTTAACTCACCGTCACTATCTTGAGGATGATCTGGGGAGTGGGGTGTGGGGTGTCGGGTGTCGGGTGTGGGGTGTGGGAATCTCCTGACTCCTATCTCCTGACTACTGACTCCTATCTCCTGACTACTGACGACCGGCTCCTGATAGCTGATAAGATAGGATTCGGACAATATTCGATCGCTGCGAGAAATTGATGGACACACCTGCGAAAGTTTTGTTAGTGGATGACGAACCGGGGGTTCGTGAATCTGTGCAAGCATATCTACAGTACGGGGATGAATTCGAGGTAAGAACTGCTAGTAATGCTAACGAAGCCTGGGATTTACTCAATCAAGAAATTCCGGAATTAGTCATCTCCGATATTATGATGCCGCAGGTGGATGGCTATCAGTTTCTCAAGAAATTGCGCGAAGATGCTCGTTTTCAGACAATTCCCGTGGTTTTTCTCACTGCTAGGGGGATGACGAGCGATCGCATTCAGGGTTATAATGCCGGTTGTGATGCTTATTTATCCAAACCTTTCGATCCCGAAGAATTAGAAGCATTAATCAAGTCTTTAATCGAGCGCCGTCGTCAATCCTTGCAAGCCACCAGCGAAAACGCTAGATTAGAAGAAATTGCCCGAGATATCCGGGAATTAAAACAGCAGGTGGGACAACAGAACACTTTTACTACCACTCCCCCCCCGATTAAAGTTGATCTTACCCCCCGGGAACAAAGTGTTTTAGATTTAGTAGCGGAGGGATTGATGAATAAAGAAATTGCCAGTCGTCTAGAAACCAGCGTCAGAAACGTAGAAAAATACGTCAGTCGCTTGTTTAGCAAGACTGGTACTAATAGTCGCACGGAATTGGTACGTTTTGCCCTAAAACACGGTTTAACCAGTTAATAGCAGCTAAGGACAAAGTAGCGGACGGGAGTGTCAATAACTGACCATGACAAGCAACTGAATTACCGATGGAAAACGTTTCATCAGTTCATCGTATGGCTTCTGGCGTTGAAACAAATTTTGTTTTAGAGCTAACCTTTGAGCAAGAGCAGAATGGGAGGATATATCAACCATGTTAAGCACTGATCTAGAGATAAGACTAGCAACTTTAGAAGCTGAAGTAGCACTGCTTAAGCGTTTGCTACCTACTGTCAGCGAAACTCCCTGGTGGGAAAAAATTGTCGGCACTTTTGCTGACGATCCGGCTTACGAAGAGGCAATGCAGTTTGGTCAAGAGTACCGCCAGTCTCTAAAACCTTTAGCCGAGGAAGCATCCGAATCCTGAAATGTATCTCCTTGACACCGATGACCCTTACTTTTAATCCAGAAAAATACAAAGAATTACTAGCTCGCCATTTACCTAAAGTTATTAAAACAGAGGCAGAAAATGAAAAAGCTTTGGCTATTGTGGAAGAATTAATGCACCGTCAGCAGCGAACTCCCGAAGAAGATGAACTTTATGAGCTTCTAATTTTTTTAATTGGGAATTTTGGGCTCTTCGGTTTGTGTTATGCAATGGATGGGGGTTATAAGGGATGGAACCCTTATAGAGAAAGGCATTTAGCGATTTTTGTCAATTGTTTTTTATCTAGAGCGAACTAATCAATTAAGTCTCTTGCCAGATAAGGATTT
>NZ_JADBVE010000325.1:0-3209 GCF_020245285.1 Microcystis sp. M31BS1 | reverse complement strand
CTTTCCGAAAGTCCTTGACTTGTTTTAGTTTTTCTATTAAGCTCAACATATCTTTCAAAAGTTCGCGTTCACTTCTCATTTTACAAAGACAGTGATCGCTTTTACTTTTGATATTCTGATGGGAGAATGAAACAGCCCTACCCAACCCCCCGACATCGGGGGGGTGTGGGGAGAAACAATTCATAACTTGAGAGTTAATCACACTATTAAAAACGGATTTGGTATTAACTCTTAATCAGAAAAATATCGCCCAAAAATTCCCCTTTTTAACGGAAATAAAAAGGGGAGAAAATATCAGATAGCTTTACAATTCAGTCATCCATTCCGTATGGAAAAACTCACCTCTGGGTTTATCGGTACGTTCATAGGTATGAGCGCCAAAATAATCCCGTTGTGCTTGGGTGAGATTTTGCGGTAAATTGGCCCGACGATAACTATCAAAATAGTCCAAAGAAGAACTAAAAGCCGGGACGGGAATTCCCAACTTATTAGCTAAGACTAACACCTCACGCCAAGCTTCTTGGCGATCGAGGATACTTTGCTTAAATTCCGGCGCTAACAACAAATTCGGCAGGCCCGGATTTTCCGCAAAAGCCTTGCGAATTTTATCCAAGAAACCGGCCCGAATAATACAGCCGCCCTTCCAAATCCGGGCCGATTCCGGCAGACTGATATTATAGTTAAACTCCTGAGAAGCTTTAGCGATTAAAGCCATACCCTGGGCATAGGAACACATTTTCGAGCAGTAAAGAGCATCACGCACCTTATCCACAAATAGTGCCGCATCCCCCGGATAGGTTTCCCCAGGTCCGGGTAACTCTTTGGCGGCTGCCACCCGTTCATCCTTATAAGCGGACATCACGCGAGCATTAACCGCAGCATAAATGGTCGGAATTGGCACCCCCAACTCCAAGGAACTTAATACAGTCCAGCGTCCTGTTCCCTTTTGTCCCGCCGAATCCAAGATTAAATCTATCAGATGATGACCAGTTTCCGGGTCAACATACTTAAAGATATCGGCGGTAATTTCAATTAAATAAGAATTAAGCTCATCGGTGCGGTTCCACTCGGCGAAAGTTTCCTGTAACTGCTGATTGCTTAATCCTAGACCATTTTTCAGTACATCGTAGGCTTCCGCAATTAACTGCATATCGCCGTACTCGATGCCATTGTGAACCATTTTCACATAATGGCCCGCACCACCAGATCCCACATAGGTGACACAGGGACCATCATCGACTTGGGCGGCAATTTTAATTAAAATCGGCTCTAATTCCCGATAGGCGAACTCTGTACCCCCCGGCATCAGGGAAGGACCGTGCAGAGCGCCTTCTTCGCCACCACTGACTCCCATGCCGACAAAACCCAGTTTAGTGGTCGATTCTAGGTCGCGGGTGCGTCTTTCCGTGTCCTCGTAGAGGGAGTTACCGCCATCGATAATCATATCTCCTTCTTCGAGAAGGGGTTTTAATTGTTCGATCACGGCATCCACCGGCGGGCCAGCTTTTACCATGACCAGAATTTTGCGGGGACGCTCTAAAATTTGGACGAATTCTTCTAAACTATAGGCCGCCTTGACATCTTTGCCGACGGCGCGAGTTTCCATAAATTCTTTAGTTTTGCTGGCGGTGCGATTGTAAACAGCGATGGGAAAACCCCGACTCTCCACATTGAGAGCGAGATTTTCTCCCATGACAGCTAGTCCGATAACACCGAAGGTACGTTTAGTCATAGAAATTCAGTCTTGGCTGATGCGTTCTTCTTCCCCTTTTAGCGCCTACTTTCCCTAAGATAGCTAAACTTTCCCTATTTCTTAAGCCTTGACTAATCAGTGATCAGTGATCAGTAATCAGTAATCAGTGATCAGATTTGGGTTTTCAGTGAACAGCATTAAGTGAGGAGTGTTACAGCGTTTCTCCTCAAGATGAAGTGTAATCCAAGTAGATAGGTATTAAAAACTTTCAGATCCCCCCGCCTATCGGCACCCCCCTTATCAAGGGGGGCAGGGGGGATCGAACCTAAAATCCATTTTTAATTTAATTATAACCAGCTACTTAATTTGGTATCATCCCCAGACGACTGGCTACTGTTGCCCGTTCCCTAAAACCAGAGACTTCCTACCTCACCATTAAGATAACTGCTATAAATGGCATTCACTGATGACTGAAAAACCCCCAAGCGCAGAAAAATTAATGCTAATGTTAAATTAAATTAAGAAAATCCTCATTCTTGTTATATGCAGTTAACTTGGCTTGATAGTAATTCTTGGTTAATCGAAATCGGGGGAAAACGCCTGCTTCTCGATCCTTGGTTGGTAGGTTCCTTGACTTTTGGTAATTTAACTTGGCTATTTGAGGGCAAAAAAACCGCTAATCATGCCATTCCCGAACATATCGATCTGATTCTTCTCTCCCAAGGTTTGGAAGATCACGCCCATCCTCCTACTTTACAGGTACTTGATCGCCAAATTCCCGTGGTAGCTTCTCCTAATGCCGAAAAAGTGGTTCGAGCGCTCAATTATACCCATCGCATTTCTTTAACCCACGGCTCTAGTTATATCTTTGACAATGCGATCGAAATTACTGCTGTCCCCGGTTCTCCAATCGGGCCGACTCTAGTGGAAAATGGTTATGTTATCAAGGAATTAGCGACAAATCAGAGTATCTACTACGAACCCCACGGTTATCATTCTCCTAGCCTCGATTCTCTTGGTAAAATCTCCGTGATTATTACTCCTTTGATTGACTTAAAAATACCTTTCCTCGGACCGGTAATCAAAGGACAAGAAAGTGCCTTAGCAGTTTGTCAACGCTTGCAGCCCGAATATATTATTTCTACGGCTGCCGGTGGTGATATCGAGTTTAAAGGATTATTGATGGCGGTGTTAAGTGCTGGGGGTAGTCCCGAATCCTTTCAAGAATTATTAACATCCCATGACTTGCCGACAAAGGTAATTGATCCTCGTCCTTGGCAACCTTTTACGGTGGAATTAGGCGAGTGCGTTCCGGGTTTGAGCTAATCTGAGTTAAGGGAAGAATAGAAAAAAGTTAAAACTTTCTTCCCGATTTTTATCTAAAAAAGTAGAATTTTTGTTATAAGTAGATAGGTATTAAAAACGGTTCTTCGGTTTGTGTTATGCAATGGACGGGGGTTATAAGGGATGGAACCTTTATATAGAAAGGCATTTAGCGATTTTTGTCAATTGTTTT
>NZ_JADBVE010000324.1:0-3291 GCF_020245285.1 Microcystis sp. M31BS1 | reverse complement strand
TTGGGTCTGATTTGTTTTTGTTAATGATCAGACAGTACCTGATGAGCCTTTCTTTGTCAACTCTTGAGGTTGATGCGTTTCATTTTTGAATTGGCGTTGTCCTTGAGTAAAAAATGCAAGTTGTAGCCGTGCAAAGTATATTCGGAAAGTTTCTGTATAATGTATAAGTAGTCATGCAAAATTAATTACCTGCCCGATCGAGCTAAAACCCTTACGGGGCAATGATCGTCATGTGTAAATAATTTTGCCTAGGTACTTAATTAGTTAAACCTAAAAAATGAGGCAAAATAATGACGGACAAAAATAAGCCAGAAATGACGGACAAAAATAAGCCAGAAGAAGTTCAACAGGCAATGATTTCAGTGGGAGTGGGTACGGCGATTGGAGCTAGTGCATCGGCAGTAGTTGGCGGTATGGGACTTGCTGTAGGAGGAACTGCTCTAGGAGTCGGTATGGCTCCAGTAGCAGCAGCAGGAGCAGTGGTTGGCACAGCAGTTTACGGAACCAAAAAAGCAATAGAAGAACAAGACGCAACGGCAATTGGAGCAGCGGCAATTGGTGCGGGTGCTGGAGCCGGTATATCAGCATTAGTTGGGGGTATGGGATTAGCAGTAGGAGGGACGGCAGTTGCAGTGACAATGGCTCCCGTAGCGGCAGTAGGAGCAGTAATTGGTTTAGCTGGGTATGGTATCTCTAAATTATTCACTGAGTAAGTAATGGCTAAACGGAAAAGACAGTCCCCCAATGCTGCTCAAAAATTAGTAAGAGGAGCAATTCGGGACTTTATTAATCAGGTTAATGGCATAGTTATTGAGCCGGAGATAAATACTCCTTTAAAGGGGACAGAGGCTTGGTATCGGGACAAACTGGCTAGAGAATTAGGAGGAAAAACCGAGGTTTACATTGATAAGGTAGGTAGAATAGATGTCTTAACTAATACGGAAATAATTGAAGTCAAAAATACAAAAGGCTGGAAATCAGCGATTGGACAAATAAAGAGTTATGGACAGTATTATCCCAAGCATAAAATGAGAGTTCACCTATTTGGGAAATTGACTGAAAGTAAACTGGAAACTATTCAGAGAGTATGTAACCTAGAAGGTATCACTCTAACTTGGGAATAAGTACCTAGGCAAAATTATTTACACATGACGATCATTGCCCCGTAAGGGTTTTAGCTCGATCGGGCAGGTAATTAATTTTGCATGACTACTTAGTAAGTACCTAGGCAAAATTATTTACACATGACGATCATTGCCCCGTAAGGGTTTTAGCTCGATCGGGCAGGTAATTAATTTTGCATGACTACTTATGATCGCTGCTCTTGTAGGGTGCGTTCCCTCATGCGAGTCCTACCGCTCCAGCGATCGATTTTGGGGAACGCACCATGCTCATTGATTCAAGTAAATGATAATAATCTAAAAACGTCTAGGCACAGTGATCGATGGGAGTGCGATCGCTTATGATCGAGTTGTAAATTTTTGTTACGAAGTGCAGTCAGATTGAACAATTGGTGCTGAAATCTTGGGGAAAAGCTGATGTTATTTCGGCTGATTGTCAGGAATCGACAAAACGGGGTGATATGCGGAAACTTTCGGCATATCCTTACTCTCCTTATTCGGAAAGTTTCTGGATAATTAATAGAGAGTAGAAAAAGTAGTAAAATAGTCCAATACGCGTAAAACATGAACAAAACATGACTACTCTGTTGCAAAAAGCATTCACAGAAATCCAGAAACTGCCAGAGCATCTTCAAGATGAACTTGCTCAACAATTGCTAGAAGATATTGAAAGTGAATTAAAATGGCAGCAAAGCCTTTCTAACGAAGATATGGAATTGGGAGCTTTAATAACAATGGCACAGGAAGCCCTGATAGAAGAACAAGAGGGGAGAACAGAAGATAAAGGCTTTGGGGCAGAATGAAGTCAGCCAGAACCAAGAGGTTTCGTCAACTTTTTCTCAGTTTGCCGCAAAGGGTACAAGAAACAGCCAAGAAAAATTACGAGATTTGGAAAGAAAATCCATTTCACCCCAGCCTAGAGTTCAAAGAGGTGAAACCAAGAGAAAAAATCTGGTCAGTCAGAGTCGGCATTGGATGGCGAGCATTAGGGATTAAGAAGTCAGACGAAGAAAAGATAGTTTGGTTCTGGGTTGGGTCGCACTCCGAGTATGACAAGATTCTAGGTAAGAATTAGGAGCGATCTAACCAATCACTGCACCGGACCTTGTGCTAAACTTATCTACATCATCCAAAGTCATTGGCGGCGAGTGAGTTCAACCGTTAGACATACTCCTTGCTCCAACGAGCGGGCTGCTAATACAGATGAATTACGATTTATCCATACTCTAATCTTTTTGATTATTGAACATTTCAACTTCTCCCATCTGTCTCGTGTCACATTTGAACTCATACAATTAAGGAGTAATTTTCAATGAAAACACTGTATGAAAAGCTTGGTGGTGGAGCGGCTGTTGATCTAGCTGTAGAAAAATTTTATGAAAAGGTTTTGGCAGATGAGCGAGTCCAGCGTTTCTTCGCTCCTACAGATATGCAACAACAGAAACAACATCAAAAAGCCTTTATGACCTATGCTTTTGGTGGTGCTGAACAATGGAATGGTCGTCCTATGAGGGATGCACATAAAGAATTAGTGGCTGAGATGGGCTTAACCGATAGCCACTTCGATGCGATCGCTGAGGATTTAGTTGCTACCCTCGTTGAGTTGGAAGTTACTCAAGCCTTAATTGATGAGGTGGTGCAGATTGTAGGTTCTGTTACTCATCGCAACGATGTCTTAAATCGCTAGAGCAATGTAGCTGTAGGGTGCGTTCCCTCATGCAATTCCTACCGCTGCAGCGATCAATTTTGGGAAACGCACCATGCTCATTGATTCAAGTAAATGATTATAAGCTAAAAACGTCTATGCACAGCGTCAGCCTAAATTTACCTTCAGAGCTAGAGAATGAGTTATCTACAAAATCCTCCTAAAACAGGGCTGGAGCTAGTTGCTTATTGGGAAAGCGTTGGGGTTATTGGCTCCCGACCTGATATTATCGATAGTCAGGAGCAGGCAAGCAAATTGCGCCATAATGCTGAAACCCGTGAGCAGGTTTAGGTAGGTTTTGCTGAATAAAGGTGAAATGTAGGCAAGGTAAGGGTTTTGTGGCTTTTCTCGCTCCCACAGGTGCAAGATTTTGAGAGAATCGTGCTTCAAAACCTTGCGTCTTCATCGGCCCGCGTCCTGTAGGGGCGAAGCATTCGGATAAAAAATCTACGGTTTCACCGATAG
>NZ_JADBVE010000323.1:0-5882 GCF_020245285.1 Microcystis sp. M31BS1 | reverse complement strand
TTTTCAGACGGTCAATTACCTAATTTTCAGGGAAAAAGTCCAGGAATTTTCGCCCCGATCCCTCCAATGGCTGGCACTTTTTGAGGTCAAAAAAGTCTAAAAGTCTTATCCAACAAGGTTTTTAGATTTATTCAGCCAACCATATCTAAAGAGCAACCGCCACCTTGATGGGCTGCTGGGGTATTTAATAGCGATTCTCGTCCACAAAAACTAGACGAGAAACACCATAACAAAGAGTCTCTAAGAAAAAAAGATGTTAGCGATAACATCTTTTTGACATTTTTTACAATTTAACTTCAATATCAACCCCTGCGGGTAAATCTAATTTCATCAAAGCATCGATTGTCTTAGAAGAGGGTTGGTAAATATCAATAATGCGGCGATGGGTGCGGGTTTCAAAATGTTCACGGGAGTCCTTGTCAACGTGAGGGGAACGCAGGACGCAATAAATCTTTCTTTTTGTCGGTAGGGGGATCGGTCCGATCGCTGTGGCGTTAGTTCTATTGGCAGTATCGACAATCTTCTCACAGGAAGTATCGAGTAAGCGCTGGTCAAAAGCTTTCAAACGAATGCGAATTTTCTGTTGTTGTAACGTAGCCATAATTTCACCTATTGCAATTGTCAAGGTACAAAATAAAGACAGTAACGGAGCAGTTTTTCGTCATTAACTGCCCCGTTAATTAGTAGATCAGCCTACTTGATAATTTTGGAGATAACGCCAGAACCGATGGTACGACCACCTTCGCGAATAGCGAAGCGCATACCCTCTTCAATAGCGATCGGGTTGATCAGTTCCACGGTCATTTTGATCCGGTCTCCCGGCATGACCATTTCTACGCTGCTGCCATCATCGGCGGTGTAGTCTTGGATAGTGCCAGTTACGTCGGTTGTCCGCACATAGAACTGAGGACGATAGTTTTTAAAGAAAGGAGTGTGACGACCACCCTCTTCTTTACTTAACACATATACCTCACCTTCAAACTGGGTGTGGGGTTTGATTGTACCCGGTTTAGCGATCACCATGCCGCGCTCGATGTCGGTTTTTTGGATACCACGCAGGAGGATACCAGCGTTGTCGCCGGCCATCCCTTGGTCGAGACTTTTCTTGAACATTTCGATCCCAGTAACGGTGGTGGGGCGAGTTGCTCTGATCCCGACCAATTCCACGTTATCACCCACTTTCACAATACCGCGTTCGATCCGACCGGTAGCTACCGTCCCCCGACCGGTAATCGAGAATACGTCTTCTACCGCCATCAGGAAGGGTTTATCTACCGCCCGTTCGGGGGTGGGGATATAGCTATCTACCGCGTCCATTAATTCATAAATCGCATCTACCCACTCGTTTTCGCCTTTTTGGGCCTTGGGATTTTTGGTCATGTAGTCGAGGGCTTCTTTAGCAGAACCGGCAATAATGGGGATATCGTCGCCGGGGAATTCGTAATTGCTGAGAAGTTCGCGCACTTCCAGTTCCACGAGTTCCAGTAATTCCTCATCATCCACCATATCTTTTTTGTTGAGGAAGACCACAAGGTTAGGTACACCCACCTGACGAGCCAGCAGGATATGTTCCCGGGTTTGGGGCATCGGGCCATCAGCAGCCGAGACCACGAGAATACCACCGTCCATCTGTGCCGCACCGGTGATCATGTTTTTTACATAGTCGGCGTGGCCAGGGCAGTCCACGTGTGCATAGTGGCGATCAGCAGTTTCGTACTCAACGTGAGCGGTGTTGATGGTGATCCCGCGAGCCTTTTCTTCGGGAGCGGCATCGATTTCATCGTATTTTTTAGCTTGGGCATTACCCAGAGCCGCTAGGGTCATCGTGATAGCGGCGGTGAGGGTAGTTTTGCCGTGGTCAACGTGACCGATCGTACCGATGTTAACGTGGGGTTTCGTCCGTTCAAATTTAGCGCGTGCCATTTACTTTCTGTTCCTTTGTTTTTTTTCTTCTTCAGGTGGGTGAACAGTAATCAGTTACCGGAGATCAGTTTTAAGTTAGCAGTTATTAGAGTTGACCGATCGAATTTAAATGATCGGTTTATTCTCACTGCTCACTGGTCACTGGTCACTGATTAACCGTTCCCTTTACTTTTGGTGATAATCGTCTCGGCCACGTTGCGGGGGACTTCTTCGTAATGGCTAAATTCCATGGTGAAGATGCCGCGTCCTTGGGTTTTGGAGCGAATATCAGTGGCGTAACCAAACATTTCCGCCAGGGGAACTTTAGCGGAGACTTTGGCGATGCCGGTCTCGGTTTCTTGACCTTCGATTTGTCCCCGACGGGAGTTAAGATCACCGATGACGTTACCGATGAAGTCTTCAGGTACTTCCACCTCGACTTTCATCATTGGTTCTAGGAGAACAGGAGCAGCTTTCATCACTGCTTCTTTGATCGCCATGGAACCGGCAATCTTAAAGGCCATCTCGGAGGAGTCCACATCGTGGAAAGAACCATCTACCAGGGTTGCTTTCAGGTCGATGACAGGATAACCCGCTACGATCCCCGATTCGCAAGCTTCTTTCATCCCTTGTTCTGACGGGTTGATGTATTCTTTGGGGATAGCACCACCGACAATTTTGGAGACGAAGACAAAGCCCGAACCCGGTTCACCCGGTTCCAGTTCAATGACGACGTGGCCGTACTGTCCTTTACCGCCACTTTGACGGATAAATTTACCCTCGGCCCGCACGGGTTTGCGGACGGTTTCCCGATAGGCAACTTGGGGAGCGCCCACGGTTGCTTCGACTTTGTACTCCCGGAGCATTCGATCGACGAGGATTTCCAGGTGCAGTTCTCCCATCCCAGCGATTACCGTTTGATTGGTTTCGGGATCAACTTTGACCCGGAAGGTGGGATCCTCATCGGAGAGAGCTTGCAGAGCTTTGCTGAGTTTCTCGATGTCCTGTTTGGTTTTCGGTTCCACCGCCACGGAGATAACCGGTTCGGGGATAAAGAGGGATTCTAGGATAATCGGGTTCTTCTCATCACAGAGGGTATCCCCGGTAATGGTGTTTTTCAGTCCGATCGCCGCTCCTAGATCACCGGCGCGCAGTTCATCCACTTCAATCCGTTCGTTGGATTTGAGGACGATCAGGCGAGCGATCCGTTCTTTGGTTCCTTTGGTGGAGTTGTAGGCGTAGCTGCCTTTGGCTAGTACACCGGAATAGACCCGCAGGAAGGTTAAACGACCGAAGGGATCGGCCATGATTTTGAAGGCCAGGGCCGAGAAGGGCGCATCGTCCTTAGCTTCCCGGATTGCCTCGCTGCCATCGGGGAGAACCCCTTTAACGGCGGCTACTTCCGAGGGTGAGGGTAGGTAATCGACGACGGCATCGAGGAGCAGTTGTACCCCTTTGTTTTTGAAAGCCGAGCCGCAGAGGACGGGAACAATTGTACCAGCAATCGTCCCTTCCCTGAGACCGCGTTTGATTTCGGCTTCGGTGAGTTCTTCACCTTCTAGATATTTTTCTAGGAGTTCTTCATCCGCTTCCGCTACAGCCTCCACCAGCTGCACGCGGAATTCTTCGGCCTTTTTCAATAAGTCTTCGGGAATGTCGGTTTCTTCTATGTCTTTGCCTAGATCGTCCTTATATATATAGGCGCGCATCTTGACGAGATCAACGATCCCGCTCAGTTCGCTTTCCGCGCCGATCGGCATTTGGATGGGAACGGCGTTAGCTCTAAGGCGATCTCTTAATTGTTCGTAAACTTTGAAGAAGTTCGCTCCCGTTCTGTCCATTTTGTTGATAAAGGCAATCCGGGGTACTTTGTACCGATCGGCTTGTCTCCAGACGGTTTCCGATTGGGGTTGTACACCACCAACAGAGCAGAAAACCGCCACCACGCCATCGAGTACCCGCATGGAACGTTCCACTTCAATGGTGAAATCGACGTGGCCGGGGGTGTCAATGATGTTGATGCGATGATCTTGCCAACTGGTACTGATGGCGGCGGCGGTGATCGTGATTCCTCGCTCCCGTTCCTGTTCCATCCAGTCGGTAATTGCCGTTCCGTCGTGGACTTCGCCCAGTTTATGAGCGACTCCCGTGTAGAACAGGATTCTTTCTGTTGTCGTTGTTTTGCCCGCGTCTATGTGAGCGGCGATTCCGATGTTTCGCACTCTCTCTAGCGGGATAGTCCGTGCCACAGCAACCTCCTTGCTTTGCTTGCCAGTGATGGGGTTTTGTTCTAGGATTTTTTACACTATTTACAATTCTATACTTTTCTTGACAGTTTTTTGGCGGCAGCGGTGTAGTCCACCGCCCTTAAAGTATCTTTAAAGTATCTTTCTTAGTAACGATAGTGGGCAAAGGCTTTGTTGGCCTCTGCCATCCGGTGGGTTTCTTCCCGTTTTTTGATCGTGCCGCCGGTTTCGTTGGCCGCATCCATGATCTCGTTAGCTAGTTTACCTGCCATGGTTTTGCCGCCTCTGGTTCTGGCATAATGGACTAACCAACGTAGTGCCAGTGTACTACCGCGATTACTCCGTACTTCCATCGGTACTTGATAGGTGGCTCCACCGACCCGGCGGGCTTTCACTTCCACCAGGGGAGTGGCGTTTTTAACGGCTTTTTCAAATACTTCTAGGGGTTCTTGACCGGTACGTTCGCCGACGGTTTTCAGGGCATCGTAAACGATGTTAGCGGCCAGGGACTTTTTGCCCGAGCGCATAATCCGGCGGATGGTCATGCTGACTAAACAGCTATTGTAAACGGGATCGGGGGGAATAGGACGTTTTTTGACGTTTTTACGGCGAGACATCGGAATATTCCTGAATTTTCTAGGTTAACTTTAACTTTTGCTTGACAGTCGGATGATTACAGCCCATCTCAAACCCCCTCCTGCGAGTTTTCGGTCTCTTGGGTTAACTTTGACCGACTCGGTGGGAGTATTTTTTTGGTTAATCAATTCCCTGTTTATTTAGCGGCGGGTTTGGGGCGTTTGGTTCCGTACTTAGACCGCGCCTTTTGACGGTTTTTCACCCCGGTGGCATCGAGGGTGCCGCGAATGATGTGATATCTGACTCCGGGTAGATCTTTGACCCGACCGCCCCGAATGAGGACGACGGAGTGTTCTTGTAGGTTATGACCAATGCCCGGGATGTAGGCTGTCACCTCAAATCCAGAGGTCAAACGTACCCTAGCCACTTTCCGTAGGGCTGAGTTGGGTTTTTTCGGTGTGGTGGTATATACTCTTGTACAAACTCCCCGACGTTGGGGGCATTGTTTGAGGGCGGGAGATTTGGTTTTTCTTTTCGCTTTGGATCTTTCGTCGCGTATTAATTGCTGAATGGTGGGCATGATAGGGCTGTATCTAAGGTTACTCTGAACTCCTATTACCGAAGGTCAAATCGTTGACAAAAGGTCATTATAGCAAATTGTCGCTCCTGTTGTCAAGTCGCTTGTGGTGCTTTTCTCCGGTTTAGAGGTTAGAGATTGTCTTTTTCTTGGGCGGCGGTGGCACTCAATTCGGGCGTTATTAGGCGATAAAATTACAGCTTCGTTGTTTTGGCCCGATAGTGGAATTTTAGCAATAATTATCACCTGATTAATCGGCTAATGTCTGAAAAACTGTCTCTAGCTAACCTCATTTTCAGAACTGGTGTCTAGACTATTAGCTCTTAACGCTATATTTAGAGCTTTTGTACTGGATGCACCAGAGGCTATCATAAAATATTGTTAACCTCAAAGGTTAACAATATTCCAAGGTTCATCTACAATGGATATTGTCTTTAAGGAAAAAAAAGGCTCTTCGTTACTTGGTATGGTTCGATAGGGGAGCATAAATCGACTAAATCCTTATCTGGCAAGAGACTTAATTGATTAGTTCGCTCTAGAGAAAAATAATTGACAAAAATCGCTAAATGCCTTTCTATACA
>NZ_JADBVE010000322.1:0-4278 GCF_020245285.1 Microcystis sp. M31BS1 | reverse complement strand
ATCCTTATCTGGTAAGAGATTTAATTGATTAGTTCGCTCTAGATCAAAAACAATTGACAAAAATGGCCAAATGCTTTTCTACATAAGGGTTCCATCCCTTATATCCCCCGTCCATTGCATAACACAAACCGAAGAGCCATTATAACCAGCTACTTATTTTGAATAAATAAGTAGTCATGCAAAATTAATTACCTGCCCGATCGAGCTAAAACCCTTACGGGGCAATGATCGTCATGTGTAAATAATTTTGCCTAGGTACTTACCCAGAAAACATCAAGAAGGGAATCAGCTTTAAACCTTGTCCGTCAACTATCCATTCCCCTATTCTGGCGCTCCAGGCTTCAAAGTGGGGGACAAAATGAGGTAAGGTAAAAAAGCTGTGCCGATAACCGAGACTATGACCGTTGAATGGCAATCCGTAAAAACCTACGAGGATATTCTTTACCATAAATGGGGGGGAATCGCCAAAATCACTATAAATCGCCCCCATAAGCGTAATGCCTTCCGTCCGAAGACAGTTTTTGAGCTTTACGACGCTTTCTGTGATGCTCGCGAGGATGCCCGCATTGGGGTAGTATTGCTCACGGGTGCAGGTCCCCACAGCGACGGCAAATATGCTTTTTGTTCCGGCGGCGATCAGACGGTGCGCGGTCAGGCGGGTTATATTGGCGATGATGGCGTACCCCGGCTCAATGTGCTGGATTTACAGAAATTAATTCGCTCCATCCCCAAGGTAGTTATCGCGCTGGTGGCAGGTTATGCGGTCGGGGGCGGTCATGTTTTACACTTGGTTTGTGATTTAACCTTAGCAGCGGATAACGCCATTTTTGGCCAGACCGGTCCGAAAGTGGGCAGTTTTGACGGCGGTTTCGGCTCTAGTTATCTAGCCCGGGTGGTCGGTCAGAAAAAGGCTCGCGAGATTTGGTTTCTCTGTCGGCAGTATAACGCCCAACAAGCTTTAGAAATGGGTTTGGTTAACCATGTCGTCCCGGTGGAGGAATTAGAGCGGGAAGGGATTAAATGGTCCTTAGAAATTCTCGAAAAAAGTCCCTTGGCGATTCGCTGCCTAAAATCGGCTTTTAATGCTGATTGTGATGGTCAAGCGGGTTTACAGGAGTTAGCGGGCAATGCCACTTTACTCTACTATATGACCGCCGAAGGAGCCGAAGGTAAACAGGCTTTCCTCGAAAAACGTCCCCCCGATTTTAGTCAATATCCTTGGCTACCCTAATCAGTTATCGGTGAACAGTAATCAGTGAAAAGAAAGCAGAAAACCGCCTTGTAATACTGCTCACTTAATACTCCCTACTCCTACTGATCACCGATCACTGATCAGCTATGCTAGTTTAGAGAGAGTAGTTAGGTTCGGTAGCAGCATTGGTTTCAAACAGAAGTGGTTTTTCCCTGATGGCCTTGACTGGGTTGTGTCCGATCTCCTTCTCGAAATGGCTGTGATATTGGGAGACAATCCATGACGATTTACGTTGGTAATCTGGTTTATGACGTCACGACAGATGACTTGAAAGAGGTATTCGCTGAATACGGCACAGTTAGTCGCGTTTACTTGCCCGTAGATCGGGAAACGGGTAAAATGCGCGGTTTTGGTTTTGTGGAAATGTCCTCCGATGAGGAAGAAGCAAAAGCGATCGAAACTCTTGACGGGGCCGAATGGATGGGACGACAGATGAAAGTCAATAAAGCTCGTCCCAAAGAAGATAATTTTGGCGGTGGTGGCCGCGGTGAGCGCAAAAATTTCGGTCGCCGCGAACGTTAAAGAGATTCTTGGAAAATTGCAGAAGCGGTTATTTTTGATAACCGCTTTCCTATGGATAATTAATCAATCTGCGTTTGTTTTCTAACATCCTAATACTCCATAGGGACATTTCATCGTTTTGACGAAAAAAGCTAACGGACGCGAGGATATCCGTTCGTCCATAGATTTTGAGAATGTTATCAGGGAAAATCAAGATTTGATTCGCACCCACTCCCGCCTACCTTATTTGTTCTAATTTTCCCATCATCATCCAACCGCTGCCATAAACTTTGACAAAAAATGAAGATAGCAATCATCACAGCAACTCCCCAAAATGTCAAGCGCGGAAGTGGTACCTTCGTCACCAATATCCATCTGACTAACGAGTTGCGCTCCCAGGGTCATGTGGTTGATGTCTTCTCGCCGGCCAAAGCATCGGGGCCGTTAGGCTATATGGCTCATCGTTTTCTTTGGAATTGGCAACTCGATCCCCGTCGCTTTGACCACTATGATGTGGTGGTGGGTTACGATATGGATGGTTACGCCATCAGCGATCGCCTGAAAGTCCCTTTTATTGTTTATATTCACGGTATTATTGCCGATGAAGCTACCTTTGAGGGGGGTTGGGTGCGAACTTCCTTAGAATTGATGGCAAAGGCCGAGAAAGTGAGCGTCCATCGCGCTGATCTGGTCATCTCTACCAGTGAGTATTCGCGTACTAGACTCAAGCAACTTTATCAGTACGATGGCAATATCGAAATTGTTCACTCTCTAATTGATCTCAAAGGTTGGGATGCAGCGGTCGCCTCGGTCAAGTATGAGGAAAGAAACCGCGAGCAGAGGAGGCCGACGGTGTTTTGTGTCGGTGTCCAGTATCCCCGCAAAAATGTTGCCACTTTGATCCGCGCCGCCGCAATTCTCCGCCGTCAAATACCCGATGTAGAGGTAAGAATTGCCAGCAAAGGTCCTGAATGGAATAATTTACGCCGTCTGGCACAAGAACTCAATTTAGAGCAAAATGTTACTTTTCTCGGCTATCTTTCCTATCAAGAACTGATCCAAGAATATCTTGATTGTCAAGTTTTTTGTTTACCTAGTCTGCAAGAAGGATTTGGTATAGTTTTTGCTGAAGCTATGGCCAGTTATAAACCGATTGTCGCCAGTCGTTCCTCCTCGACACCGGAGTTGATTGAAGATGGTGTACAAGGTCTATTAGCCAACCCCTTAGATGCCGAAGATTTAGCCAGTAAATTAGCGGAAGTGCTTCTCAATCCAGAAAAAGCTCGTTCCTTAGGGAAGGCAGGTAGAGCGAAAGTTTCAGAATTTGATGCGCCGATTGTTGCCCAACGTTTCAGTCAGTTATTAACCAATTTTCTGGAAAAATAGATTAACCTTGACAATAAAAATTTAACCCCTAACGCACAGCGTATAAATGGAAAATATCCACGAATGTCGAAGGTAGCAAGTCTCTTTTTTCTAGTTGAATTTTGAAGCCATTATCTGCCAGCATTTGGCTTATTTGTTTTAAGCGCCCCTTTTGATCGTGAATTTCAGCCACTATTTGCTTAATTTTTGGCCAGTCTTTAGCTTCGATGCTTTCAAATACTTCGTATTCTTCTCCTTCCACATCAATTTTCAGTAAATCGATGGAGTCAATACCGAGTTCATTAATTACGGAAGATAGAGTTCTTACTTCACAGGCTACTTGTTCTTTTTCTTGGAAAAACTCTTCAAACAAATTTTCTATTTTTTGGGAATTCTGATCGACTTGAATATCTTCTAATTCAGCCAAGGTATCCTCTGGCTTTGTGGTTGAATTAGCAGACATATTGGGATAAAAAGTAAAGATTTTTGCTGGGTTATTTTCCGAACTTAATCCACAGTTAAATAAAACAACATCCTCTAAAGAATGCAAATGAATATTTTTTTGCAAAACCTCAAAAGTTGGCTTGATTGGCTCAAAGGCGAAAACTTTTGCTGTTGGTTCAACTCCCTTGACAAAAATAGAGAATAGACCAATGTTGGCTCCAACATCAAAGATCACATCGCCTTCTTTGATGACGATATCATGCCCTTCATATTGCCTTTCAGTAAATATTTCCGAAAAAATGTATTCTGTTTCCTCTTTGCTACTACTGTAGTAACATTCTAATCCATTAGAAAAAGTAATCTTTTTGGCAATCACCGTTGATGTATGTATAGTTGCGATCTGGGACAAAATTATATTAACACCATGAATGGCTCCCCGTCAAGAATGAGGTAACAAGCCTCCCTTTCCAGGGGATAGCTAAAAGCTTTGATGTGCCTAGTTTCTAACCTTCTTTTTAGGTAGGAGAATTGTCAGATTCTGTCTTTTGCCTCTTGCCTTCAAAAGCTGATAACTGAGGCTCTTCGGGAATTGTTATGCAAATAATTAACTTAAAATAAAATTCGATGAGAGCGCCTACGCTCAAAAGTAGCTGAAATCCATACAGGGAAGGACTTAAGGCACAAACAGGTTAATACCAAAAGATAGACAATTGAGT
>NZ_JADBVE010000321.1:0-10857 GCF_020245285.1 Microcystis sp. M31BS1 | reverse complement strand
CCAAGCTTTTCTGGTCGGAACCCCCTAAGCCGAGTTTTCAAGGTGCTGCGCCGTCCACTTGGTTTTCGAGACTGGCCTTTTAATTCTAACGTAAAGCCAACCTAGAACGGCGGGGTTTCAGACCCAAAATTTCCGATGAGCGGTAGCAAGACGATCCACAACTCCACACCATTCACCCTCAACGTGACCATCATCGGGCGGAATGGCTCCGAACCGTCAAAGGACGGCAACTATGTCAGCGCATCGATCGCGCCCAACGCGAGCTATACGCTTCAATACGGCAACGACCAGAACCCATACATGAATGTCCTGAGGTTCTCGATCTCCGGGCAGGGCATGATGGACGATACACTGTTACAGAAGGTTCAACCGTTGTTAAACGAACTATAAAACTAGAATCAACACAGATAAATGTATTAGTCATTATTTTCTCTATTCATTCACAATTTCTTCCATCAATTGCTGATCTCTTTCTTCTCTCATTTGATGAATAATTTCAGTAACATCGGTTTCAAATAGTTTTCCCTGACGACGTTCATAAATAGCTTTTCGAGTCGCGTCAATTCGTTCTAATGCAATTTACCAAGAGGGGTGATATTTGAGTTTTTTTCCTAACAATTCCTGTTCTTCTAGGGACAGGATTGGCTCTTCTCGACTTTGTGTGATAATTTTTGCTTATGTAAGGTTAAATGCTTACTGGGCAAGACTTTTAGGACTATTTTGAAAGAAGAAACTATCAGTATAGACCTCGTTTACACACAGAAACCAGAAGAGCCAAGGATTTAATTGCATTAACTAGAGATTCCACGAGTTCAATATTCATTTTTTTACATCTTTGACCAAAATTATCGGTGTTTATGAAGAGTTACTATAGCCTAGCCTTTGAATTATAACAAAGAGACGCAAACTCCGTCACTTACGTCCCCAATTCATCATCAATCAAAGTTTACCGCTTGGATAACCGAGAAATAACCCGTTTAAAGTCATATCCCCCCGTAAGGAAAATTAACCCGACTTTTTTAACAATTGTCGGCAAAATTTTGCTTGCTTTTTTCACGGCTTTTTGAGATGATATTTTTATAAGACTTTATATACAATCGAGTGGTGGCAACCAAAAAAAATATAAACAGATTCCCATTATAAGAAAATTGTAACCGAAGCCAGCGCCCAAGTCAAGGGATCACTCCTTTTTTTTTGAGAAGTTTTCCAAGAAAAAAATCCAAGAGGCAGCCGGAGATATTCGGTTTTTCTTCACTTTTTGGGCGAAAAAACCCTTTTAGGATGCCTATAATAGGAGATAGAAAGGGTTAAAAACAAAAAAAATGGCGGAGAGAGTCCAGAAAATCCTTGCCCAGTGGGGAATTGCCTCCCGAAGAAGGGCGGAGGAGATGATTGTGGCCGGCCGGGTGAGACGGAATGGCAAAATCGTGCAGTTAGGAGAAAAAGCCGACCCCGAAAAAGATCACCTAGAGATAGACGGAAAAAAAATTGAACCGGGCAATCGTCCCCAAAGATTGTATATACTAATCAACAAACCCATTGGTGTGGTTTCTACCTGTAAGGATCCGCAAAACCGGCCGACGGTGATTGACCTTTTGCCCGACTCCCTCGCTGGCGAGACAGGGTTACATCCCGTAGGACGGTTGGACATTAACACCACTGGGGCTTTACTCCTCACCAACGACGGTCAACTCACCCTCACCCTCACCCATCCCCGTTATCATTTGCCCAAAACCTATCGGGTTTGGCTAGATGGTGCGGTTGATAGACTTGCTCTCCAGCGTTGGCGAGAAGGTATCCTCTTAGGGGGAAAAAAAACCTTACCCGCACAGGTTGAGATTCTCAAGCAAACCGACCAAAAAACCCTATTAGAAGTTATTTTAGTGGAGGGAAGAAATCGGCAGATTCGCTGTGTAGCTGAAGAATTAGGTTATCACGTCCTGAAACTTCATCGCAGTGCCATCGGTCCTATTCAGCTAAACTCTGGTAATAATTCCCCCTTACCCTTGGGTCATTACCGTTTTTTAACCCTTGATGAACTGAAATATTTAAAAAACCCGATTAACTAAGCTGAAAGTCAGCCCCTAATAGCGATATGTTTCGCCTTCTCCAATCACAACTTGATCCCCAGCATAAACAGCGCACCAAATTACTGGAAATCGGCGTTTATTTGCAAAAAAATCGCCTAGAACAGTCCCTTTCTCTCGAGGAAATTGCCCAGAAAACCTTGATCCCGCGCCATCGTCTAGAAGCGCTGGAAGCGGGGGATTTGGAGGCATTGCCCGAACCGATTTATATTCGTTGGTTAATCAAACAATTTGCCGATAGTCTGTCCCTAGATGGTGAGACGGTTAGCCGGCGTTTTCCCACCAAGGTAAATAACTTTTTTAGGGGAATAAAACCGTCTTTATCGCTGCCGAGTCTTCAAATTCGCCCGATTCATCTCTATTTTCTCTATTTAATCTTAGTTATTGGTTCCGTACAAACCCTATCCCACGTCCTGCAAAAATCGGTACTGCAATCGAATCGCTTGCCGCCGCCTTCCTTGCCACAACAGCAAATTGTGCAACCGAAAAGCAACCCCCTTCAACCGGTAGCCAACAAAACCAGCAATAATCAGCAGCTGGTGGTGGAGGTAAAACTGGAAGATGACTGCTGGCTGCGGGTGGTGGTGGATGGGAAGACAGAATTTGAAGGTGTGCTGCCCCAGGGAAGCCATCGCACTTGGCAAGCAAACCGAGAATTAACCGTGAGAGCGGGTAATGCCGGCGGGGTTTACGTTGCTGTTAATAATGCCAATGCTAAACAACTGGGGCAACCGGGCAAAGTCGAGGAAGTCACCTACCGGGCAAATTGAGCTAATTTATGCAAAAGGTTTTTTCACCCCTCGATCGCCTTCAGGGAGGGTTAATCGGGGCATATATTGGGGAATCCTTGCATAATCAACCCCTAATACCAGCCTTTAACTATGAGGCTACACCAAGCACGACCCTGCTTTTACAAGCTCTGCAATCTCAGGAAGATTTGCCCATTGCGATCGAAGCTAGGCAGCAGTCGGAATCGGCGTTATTATTTGTGCTGTTGCCGGAGATTTTAACCTGGCCTGACCATGGGGAACGTTGGCAAGCTAGATTAAATTTTTGGCTGAAAAAGGGCTTAATTTCCGAGTTAACCCGACAAGAAGCGATAATTTGGGGAGAGGCAGTAGGTCTGTTATTAGAGGGAAAAAGGCCTTTAAATCAGTTAATGGGGCAACTACTAACTATTAACCCCAAGAATAAGCTATTAGAGCAGATTCAGTCAGCTTTAGGACAGAATCATCCCCTAGAGTCCATTTTATCGGCTTGGGCGAAAGATATCTCACCTTTAGGAATTGCCATCGCAGCTTCTCTCTATACTTTTCTGCAAACGACCGAGGATTTCGCCGTGAGCGTGCGTCGCGCTAATTCTAGTCCCTATCAACGGCAATTAACCACCACTTTAGCGGGGATTTGGGCGGGATTGTACAACGGTATCGAGGGGATTCCCCTAGCTTGGCGGCAAAATTTGCCGAAAGAGCCAGTTAAACAGCAATTAATGGATAAAGCTGGGGAAATCTATCGAATTTCTTTGGGTATATCTCCTCATCTTGTCCTATCTCCCCATACTGCCGTCGCTTACGGGGGAACAATCCAACCCCGTCCTAGCTTAAAATTGGTCTCTCAAGATAAGTAGGGTTTGCTGAAAAAGTTTTTCCTGGTGTGGGGTGTGGGGTGTGGGGTGTGGGGTGTGGGGTGTGGGGTTTTACCCATTTTCACCTGGTCAATTACCTAATTTTCAGGGAAAAAGTCCAGGGATTTTCCCCCCAATCACTCCAATGGTCGGCACTTTTTGAGGTCAAAAAAGTCTAAAAGCCTTATCCAGCAAAGTTTTTAGATTTATTCAGCAAACCCTACTTAGTTTGAAAGATATTTTGTACCATTTTTTTATCTAAACCGGCGGCAATTTTATCTAATTCGGCTATTTCCCCACTATCTAAACTCCATCCTAAAGCCCCTAAATTATCCTCAGCTTGCCGAACATTTTTAGCTCCGGGGATAGGAATTGTTCCCTTACAGATACACCAATTTAAGGCAACTTGGCTAATAGTTTTATTTTTAGCTTGGGCGATAACCTCTAGGCAACTCATCAGAGGCGAAATAGCGGGAATTAATTGACCAAAAAGGAAGCGACGTAATCCAGGGGGTAAGTTTTTATTATCTCGATATTTACCCGTTAATAACCCCAAAGCTAAGGGACTATAGGCAATAATTTTAATACCCAATTGATCACATAGTTCCTTTAATCCTAAGTCAGTGAGGGGATAGGTAGAAAGGAGAGAATACTGTACCTGTAAACTGGTAATAGGAATGCCGCGACTGGCAAACTTTTGATAGGCAGACTTCAATCTTTTCGGTCCAAAATTGGATAAACCCACCCCTTTAACTAACCCCTTTTCCAGACAATCCCCCAATCCGTCTAATAATCCTCCCTCCTGCCATGGCGCATAATTGCCCGTTGACCAGTGCATTTGCACTAAATCCACCGGGCGGCCTAGTCTGGTTGCCGAAGCTTGACAAGCTTTCACCATGGCATGACGGGTTAAACGCCAAGGATAAGGGGCGAGTTTGGTAGCAATACGGATATGATCAGCGTTATAACCGGTATATTCCCCTGTAAAGCGTCCTAATAGCTTCTCACTCTGTCCGTTGAGTTTGCCTGTGCCGTAGGAGTCTCCCGTATCAAATAGGGTGACACCCCGCTCGACGCAGAGATTAAAAACCGCTTGTAACTGGCTATCCATACTCTCATCATAACCCCAGAGAAGACGATTTCCCCAGGCCCAAGTACCGCAGCCCATGGGGGGAAGGGATAGAGTTTGATGTGTGACTTTCAAGGGATTCATGGGTTAGTTTCTCTGGGTTTTTTCTCAAGCTTTCAGCAAGATATTTTATACTAAATCTGGTTATTAAAGACTGATTATTTATTCCCATTTTTGCCTTCTGCATGAGTAGAAAACGGGTTTCTCGGAGAAACCCGTTTTCTGTACTAAATCGACTTGGGTTTTTGTTTAACAAATAATCCCCGGAACCAATAGTAAAAACTATCGATATAAGTAAAGATTACCGGCACAACCACCAAAGTTAATAGGGTGGAAGTGGTAAAACCACCAATAACGGCAATCGCCATCGGTGCGCGAATTTCCCCATCTGCACCTAAAGCTAAAGCAATCGGTAACATCCCGGCAATTGTGGAAACGGAGGTCATAATAATTGGTCGTAAACGAGAGACTCCCGAATCAATCACCGCCTTAAATTGCGGTTTCCCTTCCTGAAGACCACTCAAGGCAAAATCTACTAACAGAATCGCATTTTTAGTGACTAATCCCATCAGTAAAACTATGCCAATTAAAGCGTATAAACCTAACTCTTTTTGGGTAATTAAAAGAGCGATTAAAGTACCACCAATCGATAAGGGAAGGGAAGTTAAAATCGCTAAGGGATAGAGGAAATTGTTATACAATAAGACCAGAATCCCATAGATAGAAATAATTGCTAAACTTAACGCCCCCAAAAAACGAGCGAAGATATCGCGCATAATACGAGCATCACCAAAGGGTTCTTCTGTCACCTCTGGGGGTAGGTTTTTCATGATTGGTAAAGCGCGAATTTGTGTCACCGCACTTCCCAACGAAACTCCCTCTAAATTAGCTCCAATATTAACCTGACGTTGACGGTTAAAGCGTTGAATTTCCGCAGGTCCACTACCTAAGCTAATTGTCGCCACCGAGTTAAGCGGTACTAACGTCCCATTACTGCTAGGAACGCGCAAATTTTGCAGAGTTTCTATCTCACTGCGTCCATCATTGGCAATTTTCACCCGGATGGGAATTTGTCGGTCAGCAAGGTTAAATTTAGCTAAATTAAACTCATTATCGCCAATTAAAGCTAAAGATGCAGTACGGGCGATCGCTCTGACTGAGACTCCCTGATCGGCAGCCCGCACGGTATCCGGTTGAATAATGATCTCCGGTTTAACTAAACTTACCCCGGAACTGACCTCGACAAAACCGGGTAAAGCTCGCATTTCTCGCTCTAATTTTTGGGCAGTTTGGGTTAAAATATCGCCATTTTCACTTTTTAAAATAATAGCCACATCCTTAGTGCTTCCTGCTCCCCCCTGCGCCCGAAAAGTCACTCTAGCCCCCGGTATCTTCTGGAAATCCCGACGGGTTTGTTCCTCAAATTGCCGTTGAGTTAGCGATCGCTGTTCCTTCGGAACTAAATTAACATATATTAAGCCCGTATTTACCCGTCCCGAATCTCCCGGAATAGCCAAAACATTAGCGACGGCGGGATTTTTTTGCAGTAAACTATTCACCTGATTAGCCACGGCAACGGTATCATTCAAAGTCGCACCGGGAGGCAATTCTAGACTGATGGTACTTAATCCAGTATCCCCGGAACTAAATAACCCTTTTGGAATCAAGGGAACTAACTGTAAACTACCGATAAAAAAGACCAAAGCCGCCAATAAAGTCAGGATTCGATGACGTAAAGCCCAAGTTAACAAACTTTTGTAGGGACGAAAACGGGGGCGCGAGGAAGGATTATTATCACCAGTTTTCAGCTTTTTCGGCTGTAGAATATAGGCACTTAACATCGGGGTGACGGTGACAGCGATCAAACTGGAGAATAGGGTAGAAACCGCCACCGTAACGCCGAAAGGTTGAAAGAATTGGCCCGGCACACCGCCCATAAAAGCAACCGGCAGGAATACTGCTATAATTGCCGCCGCACTGGCTAAAACGGCTAATCCAATCTCTTTTGAGGCATCAAAGGCCGCTTGCAGGGGTTTTTTACCCATAGCTAAATGTTGATCGATGTCCTCCACCATACACACCGCATCATCCACCAGATTACCCAAAGCTAAAGCTAAGGCCAGTAGGGTCATACCGTTAAGGGTATAATTTAGGGACTGCATCACCCAAAAAGTCGGGAAAATCGACAAAGGCAGGGCTAAACCCGTGATAATCGTGGCACGCCAATTGCCTAAAAATAGACCCACCGTGATCACCGTCATGATGCAACCGATGATCAGATCGCTCAGAAGGCTTTCGTAACTAGCACGAATTGAGTCAGCACGGGTAAAAATTAATTGAAATTTAATATCTTCGGGCAGTTTTTTCTTTAAATTCTCGATTTCTTGGCGCACTGCTGTTTCTACCGTCACCAAGGTGCTGCCAGTCCCCCGTAAAATCGAAAAACCCACCACTGGCTGCCCATCTAAGAGGGCCATTTGTCGAGGATCACTGGAACTATCGCTAACTGTCCCTAAATTGCTTAGGGGGACGGTATCACCGTTAGGTAAAGAGATTTGATAATTCCTTAAATCTTCGATCGTTTCAGCGCTGCCGAGGGTGCGGACGGTTTGTTCACTACCACCGATTTCCGATCGCCCCCCGGGTAAATTAATATTAAAACTGCGAATTTGGTCATTAACCGCCGTGGCCGTGATAGCGTAGGCGATCAGACGACTGGGATCTAAATCTACACGCACTTCTCGATCGACTCCCCCAACGCGATCGACTCGTGCTACCCCCGGCACTCCCGTTAAAGCGCGGCCAATTTGACGATCAACTAGATCACTTAATTCGGCGATCGATCTTTTCGGGGAGGAGATGGTATAGTTCATCACCGCACCCCCGGCAAATTCTAAACGTTGGACAATTGGATCATTAGTATCTTGGGGTAAATCCTGCCGAATTTGCGCTATGGCATTGCGTACATCATTGGTAGCGCGATCGCTGTTAGTGCCAAGGATAAAGTTAACGGTGGTGGTGCTGCTGCCCTCGTTAATAGTAGAAGTAATTTGATCGATATTACCCAAAGCAGCCACCGCATCCTCGACTTTTTTGGTGACTTGGGTTTCCAATTCCTCTGGACCGGCGCCGGGTTGATTAACGGTGATAATCACGGCCGGAATGTCGATGTTAGGAGAGCGATCGATCCCTAATCCTAGAAAGGCAATGTATCCCATTACGGCCATAACCAGGGAGATCAGGATCGTCGGAATGGGATTTTTGATAGACCAATTAGAAATATTAAAAGCCATAATTTCAGTTATCAGTTATCAGTTATCAGTTATCAGTTATCAGTTATCAGTTATCAGTTTTTGGTTTTTGGTATTTTCTTGGCAGGTTTTTAGAATAGCCCAAAGCATTTTACCAATTTCCTCCGCATCATCATTGATACTTTGAAAGGCTCTTTCCTCTATGTAATTCGTGTCTTTCAATAGAGACAGCCAATACTTTGTTTCTAGACATTCCTTATAAGCTATTGACATTTTAGCTCGAAAATCAGCTTGAGAAATAGCTCCATTAGCTTCGGCAATGTTAGCCCCGATTGAAGTGCCACTCCTTAATAGCTGTTTTGACAAAACATATTCTTGTTTAGTCTCACACAAATATTTATAGCCTTTAACAATCCTAATGGCAAATTTATAAGCTTTATCATAAACTTTACTCTCCATCTGTTTGCCCCGCTACCGATCACTGATTACTGATTACTGATTACTGATTACTGATTACTGATCACTGATTACTGATTACTGATTGCTGTAATTTTGTCGCCATCACCGAGATAGGCTGCCCCTTTGACCACAATGCGATCGCCCGCTCGTAAACCCGTAAGAATTTCCACGCGATTATTCGGCATAATTTGACCTAATTGCACAGTTTTGGCGGTGACAGTGTTATCAGGTTCCACTAAATAAACTAGAGCTTGATTATCTTTTTGAGGTAAAACTGCGGTCATGGGGACGGTTAAACTATTGCTAGTATTCGTCACGATCGCACCTCGTAAAAACATCCCCGGTTTTAACCCTGTATTGTCGGTTAAATCGACTTTAACCGTTGCTTGACGGGATGCCTCATCGACGATGGGATTAATTTCGCGCACCTGTCCCGATAATTTTAAACTGCTATTAGCATCGGAAGTGATAGTAACGGGCGCTCCGACGCGGATTAAGGGCAATTGATTCTCAGGAACCCGTAATCTTAGCTCTAAACGCCCATTTTCGATGATTTTAAAGAGAGCATTTTGACCGTTGGTGGTGTCCCCGATGCGAGCATTTCTTTCGGCAATTTTGCCACTAACCGGAGAAATCAGGCGCGTCTCGTTTAATTGAGCTTTAACAATAGCTAAACGGCTTTGAGCTTCCGTTAATTGGGCTGTAGCTTGGGCGATCACTTCGGGACGGTTGCCCGCTTGCAATTGCGCTAGTTGCTGCTCTGCTTCTCCTAAACGGGATTGGGTCTGTTGTACGATCGCCGCTTTGTTTCTTTCTTCATTGAGGACCTCATCGAGACGATCCCGGGCGATCGCTCCTTCCGCTTCTAAACTTTGGTTTCTCTGGACGCGTTTTTTAGCCAAATCCCAATCCGATTGAGCTTGACTAATTTCAGCCTTTATGCGTTGAATAGTTTGGTTAGCTCTAGCGATCTCCTCTTTACGGCTACCCGCTTGCAATTCTGCCAAACGCGCCCGGGATTGGGCGACATTTGCCTGTGCTTGGGTTAATTGCGCTTGTAGGACGGTATCATCGAGACGAGCGAGAATTTGACCTTGGCTAACGATATCACCCTCATCGACAAAGATTTCTTTGATTTGTAGTCCCGTCGCTTGGGAAAGAATCGGGATTAATTCGTAGGCTACCACGCTTCCAGTCGCTTTCAGGGTGCGGGCCACGGCAGTGGATTCCACCCTAGTGGTGGTTACTGTTTGTGCTGGTGCCTCATTTTTTGCCGCTACGGGCTGAGTATTGGGGTTTTGGGCTGTTTGGGGTCGATTAGCGAAACGAGTCGCCCCTAGGGTCAATAAAACCCCCAATCCCACGCCGATAAATAAACCCCTTCCTCCCGATAGCCAAGAGTTGGTTTTTGTCGGTTTTGGCGAGTATTCGGGTTCCTCTGGCTCAATTTCGGGTTTAAATGCGATAACTTCGGGAACTAGCGAATTATCGGCTGAATGCTGGTTATTTTCTAGGGTATCTGGCCGCACGGTCTGCCCTCTCGGTAGATTCTGGATAAAATGTTAAGTTTTGTATCCATTTATAATCTAACGGAAAAAGGTCACGGGTGGGGAAAGTGAGAAAGTGGACTTGCTGTGAAAATCCCAAATTGTCGTGGTTGGTGAGGATTCAGTAGGCAGTAGTCAGGAGACTCCGAGACAGTAGGCAGTATTCAGGAGAATTAAGAATGAGTAATAATCAATTAAATGGTTTATTTAGAGATTTTATGCCAGTTAATCTGGCTCTCCCCTACTTGTGGTCATAAGAAAAAGTTTTGACATCCTCACCGCCGTAAAACGGACGGCGATTCCCAAACCTCACGATTTGGGTTTCTGCTTCTTTCCCTTGCGGGGTTCCGCACCTGCCTGAACAGATTTACTCTGTTCTGGTCTTATGGTCGCTCTACAGACTGACACCGCAAGCCCTGAGGCCAAAATATTTTTACTCGCGTTAATATCTCGGTCATGGTGAGTCCCACAGTCTGGACAATCCCACTCTCGAATATTTAACGGCATTTTTTCAGCAATATACCCGCAATTACTACATCTTTTAGAGCTAGGAAACCATCTATCTATTTCGATGTAATTTCTGCCGTACCAACGGCATTTATAGGCTAATTGTCGGGTTATTTCTCCCCAACTAACGTCAGATATTGCCTGAGATAATTTCGGGTTTTTGACCAGATTCTTGACGGCTAAATTCTCAACTACAATCGTTTGGTTTTCACGAACTAATTGAGTGGTTAGCTTATGTAAATGGTCTTTTCTG
>NZ_JADBVE010000320.1:0-10743 GCF_020245285.1 Microcystis sp. M31BS1 | reverse complement strand
CGTCTTAATGAGTATAATCGAGCGCAAAATGAGGTAATTATGCTCACGAAGTCTTGCCTTAAATCGTCTTTTCTTTCTTCTGCTAGATTAACGACCTCTAGATCTCTATTTGTTTGAGTTAAAAGAACTTTCAGATAATTAGGGTCTGCTGAAAAAGTTTTTCCTGGGGGTAGGAGTCAGTAGCCGGTCGTCAGGAGCCGGTCGTTTCGGGCTTTGTTGCCCTTGTTTTTTGTACCAAGCGTGTACTACAAGAAGGATAATGCCAGGTTTTTGAACGTCCCAATCCTATTTTCTTGCACTAACATCGGATTTTAACAGGTCAAAAGCCTTATTTTAAAAGGGTTTTACCATTATTCAGCAAGCCCTAATTACCCTCTTGGGATGTGATGATTCTGCCTTGAAAATAAATGGTACTTTATTTTTTTGCCAGTTCCTTACTGCGACCGACGATCGCCCAGAGATAGCTAATTGCTAAGGCCAAAAACGCGAGGGAAATACTTTCTTTGACGATAAAAATACCCAGACCGATCAGCACACAGGGAACGAAGGTACTTCCCTGACTGGTTAGAATAGTGGCGATGGTCGGCACGCTGGTCAACCCGTAGGCGAACGCACACCAAACCCCCACCAGAATCAAAAACACGCTGACGATAACGATCAGACTTGTTACGCTACTACTGGCGAAAAGGGGAACGTAAATGCCGATATTATCGCTGCCGTTGGCGACGGTCAACGCAGCCACGCTATAGGTGCGCGGGTCAAACCAACGACCGAAGGGGGAATGTTTCGCACCCTCTAGGTTGACTTCGACATTCTCCGGCTCTTCCTCCTTCTCCTCTTCTTTGAGAAGGGAAAAGATGCCGAGAATCACAGGAACGAGGCCTAGATAGCGAATCCATTGAGTAGGGATGAGAAAACACCCGAAAAAACCCGCTAAACTGGCAATAACCAGCAGAATAAAGCCGATATACTGACCGATGACGATATCGCGACGACGGAAGAGTTTCCCCGTTTGGCTGAAGAGAATCGTCAGGATCAATATATCGTCGAGGTTGGTGGCGACGAATGCCGCTACACCAGTGGATATCGCGATCACAATCTCGATCATGGTTTTTTCCTTAAGATGGCCGTCGGGTTCGTCCGTTCTTTATACCTTCACCGTGACAGGGGAAACCGAAATATTCGGCGTTCGGCTTTTCCTTCAAAGGTTCTGGAACGGGAGAATTTTACTACCTATCCCGATCGAGAAACTGTATTTCGCACGACCGATCGCCCTAGGCCGCTGCGGGATGGAAAAAGAAAGCGAGGGCGATCACCGCGTAGGTCGCGACGAGTAATATACCCTCTAGCCAGTTCGAGCGACCGTCGTTACTGATCGAGTTAGTCAGCCACACCGCGACGGCGACGGCGACCAATTCAAACGGATCAAAATCGAGAGCCATCGGCTGACCGAGGAAATAACCCGCGATTACGAGAACCGGCGCGACAAAAAGTGCGATTTGCAGACTCGAACCCACCGTCACGGAAACCGCCAGATCCATTTTGTCTTTTAAGGCGACCCTAACCGCGGTGGCGTGTTCGGCCGCGTTGCCGATAATTGGCAGCAGGATCACCCCCGTGAAAAGGGTCGTTAATCCTAATTTATGCGTGGCTTCCTCTAGGGTATTAACTAACAATTCCGATTCGACCGCCACACCGAGCGTCACGAGCAGTAATATCCCCACCCAGAGCCAGAGATTCGGCTTTTTTACGCTTACCGCTTCCCCCGACTCTTGATCGAGATCTGCGTCCCCCACCTCGTAAAGATAGGTATGGGTCTTCATCGAAAACAGCAGACTCAGGCAATACACAAAAATTAATACCGCCGCCACCGTTACCGAGAGACGCTGTAGGACGCTCTCCTCGATTGCGGCGGAGGTGTATTGAACGGTCGTGGGTAGGAGGATCGCTGCCACGGCGAGATTCATCGACGAGGAATTTAAACGGGCGGTCACGGGCTGGAATTTCTGTTCTTTATAGCGTAAGCCGCCGAAAAACATCGACAAGCCCGTTACCAGCAGCAGATTCCCGATAATTGAACCAGTAATCGTCGCTTTCACCACCTCGATCAAACCTTCTTCGAGGGCGGCGTAGGCGAGAATTAATTCGGTAGCGTTGCCGAAGGTGGCGTTCAATAAACCGCCGAGATTGGGACCGACCACGACGGCGATTTCCTCGGTCGCTTTTCCCATGTAAGCGGCCAGGGGAACAATCGCTAGACAGGCACTCAGGAAAACGATCGTCACGTCCCAACGCAGGAAATTCCAGGCGATCGAGATCGGGACAAAAACCAACAAAATAGCGAAAATCCAGTCCTTTCTATTCATAGCAATGGGTGTCTCGGCATAAAACCGCGCACGGTTTTGAAAAACAGACTATCGAGTTTTTTTCTGTTTCGATTACCCGAATCGCCCGCTAATATACTCGCGGGCCTCGTCGGTTTGCGGATTACCGAACATAACTTCCGTGGGGCTGAATTCGACTAATTTCCCCCGGCGTTTCCCGGACCGATCGGTTTCGGTGTTAAAAAACGCCGTCCAGTCGGCGATCCGCGATGCCTGCTGCATATTGTGGGTGACGGTGACGATCGTGTAACTTTCCTTCAGTTGTAGGCACAATTCCTCCACCTGACGGGTAGAGATGGGATCGAGGGCCGAACAGGGTTCATCCATCAATAAAACATCTGGCTTCATAGCGATCGCACGGGCGATACAGAGACGCTGTTGTTGTCCCCCCGATAGTGCCGTTCCTTTTTCTTTCAGTTTGTCCTTTACTTCCTCCCAGATCGCCGCCTGCCGCAGGGAATACTCGACCAATTCCTCAAGATTTCCCTGATAACCGTTGGTTCGGGGTGCGTAGGCGATATTCTCGTAAATGCTCTTGGGAAAAGGGTTCGGACGTTGGAAAACCATGCCCACCTGTCGCCGTAACTTGACTGCGTTGACCTGCGAATCGTAAATATTCTGATTTCGGTAGAGTAATTTTCCCTCCACCTTGGCGCCGGGGATCAGATCGTTCATTCGGTTAAAGCAGCGCAAGAGGGTACTTTTCCCGCAACCGGACGGCCCGATAAAGGCGATGATTTTTCGTGCGGGAATTTTAATATGAACGTCCAGAAGAGCGAGAAACCCGTTATAAAAAACTTTGACTCCTTCTGCGTCGAAAACACTGTGATCTGGGTTAAGGTGGGTAGTCATGGCAAAAATTCTCCTGATCGTTTATTAAAGATCGATGGTTTTTTTAGAGGGGAGGGTTTGCAAACCCTCCCGTACTGGAGAAGTGGGGAGTGCAGGAGTAGGGAAGGTTATGTATCTACCCCCTTGCCCGCTGCCTTCCCTAATTCAGTGTCGAATAACGTTGACGTAGATAGATGGCGATGGCGTTGAGGGCGAGAATTAACAGGATCAGAACGATAATCGCGGCCGCCGCCGCATTGGCAAAACCGGGTTCGGGACGGGTGATATAGCTGAAAATTTGAATCGGTAGTGCCATAAAGCGTTGGAATAAACCAGGATCGAAAGTGAGGAAACTAACCGCGCCGACGACCATTAAGGAAGCCGCGTCCCCGATCGCCCGCGACACGGAGATAATCACCCCCGTGAGAATCCCCGGCACCGCGTAGGGTAAAACATGGTGTTGGATCGTCTGCCATTTGGTACTGCCTAGACCGTAGGAGGCTTGGCGTAGGGAATCGGGAACCGCCCGGATCGCCTCCCGCGCCGTGACGATAATCACCGGCAGCGAGAGAAGCGCAAGGGTTAACGCGCCGGAAATCAGCGTCGGGCCAAAATTGAGCAGATAGTTAAAAACCGCTAATCCTAATAAGCCGTAGACGATCGAGGGAACCCCGGCCAGATTGCCGATATTCACCTCGATCAGTGCCGTCCACCAAGTTTTCGGGGCGTATTCCTCTAGATACAAAGCCGACCCGACCCCGATCGGGACCGCCACGAGAAGCACGATAATTCCCAGATAGAAACTACCGATGATCGCCGGACGGATACCGCCCCTTTCCGGGAAACGGGAAGGCGTTTCCGTGAGGAATCCGGGGGTTAAGAGTCGTCCGAGTCCATCGTGGGCGATATTCAACACCAACAGCGCCAGAACGAACAAACCGATCAGTAAACCGAAGAGGAAAAGATACTCGCAGAATTTGCCGATCGCCTCGCGGCGTTCGAGATGGTCGATAAATTCAACGGTATCGGATTTGACAGAGGATTTAACCATGGGAAATCAATCGTATTTTTCTTTAAAACGGTGGGATATCCAGTAACTGGCTAGATTCAGCACCAGCGTGATCAGAAAAAGCACCGCGCCGACCGCGTAGAGGGTTTTAAAACTGAGACTGCCCCGGGGCGCATCTCCCCCGGAAATCTCGGCCATAAAAGCGGTCATCGTGGCGATCGACTCGAAGGGATTGAGGGTAAGCCGGGGTTGCGAGCCGGCGGCGATCAACACCGTCATCGTTTCCCCCACCGCCCGCGACATTCCCAGAATAATCGAGGCCATGATCCCGGAGAGGGCGGCGGGGAGAACCACTTTAAAAATCGTTTCCAGCTTGGTAATTCCTAGCGCGTAGGAACCCTCGCGCAGGGAACGGGGAACCGCTCGGATCGCGTCTAAACTAATCGATCCCACCGTGGGAGTGATCATGATCCCCATCATTAACCCGGCGCTGAGGGCGTTAAAAATCTCGACGGGGAAAAGATTCCGCAAAGTGGGCGTGACAACGAGTAGGGCGAAGTACCCGTACACCACCGTAGGAATCCCGGCGAGAAGTTCCACCGCGGGGCGTAAAATCGCCGCTAGGTTCGGTTTTGCGTATTCGGCGAGGTAGATCGCGGAAGATAGGCCTAAAGGAACCGCGACGGACATAGCGATGGCCGTGGTTAAAAATGTCCCGTTAATCAGCGGCCAGATGCCGAAATGAGGGGTGGCGAACAGTGGAGTCCAACGGGTATCGAGAAAGAATTGGGCGAAAGATACCTCTTGAAAAAATCCCCAGGTTTCACTAAAAATAATCGCCACGATGCCGATCGTCGTCGCCACGGAAACGAAGGCGCAAGCGAAGAGAATGACCGCGATTATCTTCTCTTGAATATCGTCGCCGGGGTGCTTGAGGAGTGAATTATCTCCCGCGAAAAAAGAATTATCGAAAGAACTCGGGGTTAAGGTCATGGTTTAACAAAATTCCTTTTTTAGATAAAGTTCGTGATCGGTTCTCCCGGTTTAGCTTTGCCAAATTTCGATCCCGTTTCCCCGCGCTCGAATTTCCGCAGGGTTTTGACGTAGGCCTCATCAGGTAAAGCGACGTAACCCACGCCATCGACCCATTTCCAGGAATTTTCTAAATAGAAGCGCACGAATTTTTCCAGGGATGGATTCGTTTTTAAATTATTCTTGTTGACGTAGATAAACAGGGGACGGGAAAGGGGATTATAGATATTGCGGAGAACGTTATCGATGGGAACCGGTTTGACGCATTTTCCTTCATTGTTTTCGATCGCCACCAAGTTCAATCGATCTTGGTTCTGCATATAGAAAGAGATGCCTAAATAGGCAAGCGCGGATGGATTGCCGATCACCCCCTGCACGAGCGCGTTTTGATTGCGGTTCGGGGTGAAATCCGTACGGCTATTTCTCCGTTTTCCCGTAATCGCTTGGGTGAAATAATCGAAGGTTCCCGTATCGGAAGGCGGGGCGAAAAGTAATAATCTCTCGTCGGGAAATTTGGGATTAATCTGTTTCCAACTGGTAATCCTGCCCTCCGCTTTCGTGTTCCACATTTTATCGAGTTCTTTAATCGTTAAACACTTGGCGAATTGATTTTTTTTATTGACGATCACCGCCAATCCGTCGATCGCCATCGGTAATTCCAGAAATTCCACACCGTTTTCCCGACATTTCTCGATCTCTTCTTTCCGGATCACCCGCGATGCCCCGGCAATGTCGAGATTTCCGGCGCAGAACTTACTAAAACCGCCCCCGGTTCCACTGGTGGCGACGCTTACCCGCGCTTCGGGATGGATTCTCTGATATTCTTCGGCAACGGCGAGGGAGAGGGCGAAACCCACCGCACCACCGTCGATCGAGACTGGTGCTTCTTTCTCGGCCGAGTCGGCCGGGCGACCGCAACCGGCGATCAAATTACTGGCCATCAGAAGGGAGATTAGGAAAAAATAATGAGAGAATTTCATAGATTAAAGCGGGAAAAATGTTAGGAAGCCGACTGGTTTTTAATCTGCTCGAAGATGCCGTTATTGGCCAGAAATTCCTTTTCGATCAACGTCCAACCCCCGAGATCTTGGGCGTTGAAAAGGGTCTTGATCGGCGGGAATTGTAATCCTTCATCCTTGGCCACGAAGGGATTGACCGAGCGATAGCCCAATTTGGCGAATTCCTGTTGTGCCGGCTCGGAATAGAGGAAATTCACAAAGGCCTCGGCCACCTCTCGCGTGCCGTGTTTATCGACATTTCTATCCACCACCGCCACGGGATTATCGATCGAGATATTGACCGAAGGGACGAAGTAACTGATGTCGGGTTGATTTCTTGCCGCTAGAATTACCTCGTTTTCGTAGGTGACTAAAACATCCCCCTTTCCCTCTTGGAAAAAGGCATTGCTGGCTTCCCGTGCGTCCCTCGCTAGGGTGGGAATCTTTTCATAGACTTGGCGGACAAAATCCAATGCCTGTGCTGGTTCGCCCCCCGTTTGCGTCACCGAACCCCAGAGGGCTAATAACTGCCAAATAGCGATCCCGGAAGTTTTCGGATCGGCGGATAGAACTGTAACGTCCTCTCTAGCCAGATCCGCCCAAGATTGAATCTTTTTCGGATTTCCCGCCCGCGTGACAATCGCCGCAACCGAGTGACTCACCACTCCCCTTCTCGGAACCCGCTCTTCCCAACCGCGATTAATCAGGCCGGCTTGAGATATCCGCATCACGTCGAGGGGAAGGGCGAGATGTACCACGTCCGCCTCTTGTTTCCCAGCAATCACGTCATCGGCCTGGGCCAGGGAACCGCCGTAACTGCGCTGGAAAATGACTTTTTGGTTATGCTCTTTCCGCCATTTCTCGACGAATTTCGGGATAATCTGGTCGTGGGCGGCTTTCGTGACCGAGAAGGAAACGAGATTCAGTTTCACCTCCGGTTTTGAGCCGATTCCCCCGCAGGAGGCGAGGGCGAGACTTGCCAACAGTCCCACTAACAGGAAGGAAAGGAAGCTCCTCCCCGATAAGGAACGAAAGGGACGAAACAGCGATCGAATTGGCAACAGTGATACATTCATCGGGATTTTCTCGATAAGGTTGCTCTAAACCAACTAATTTTTATTCTCTCTTCCTGAATTTTGACTCCCGTGGGAGCCGGAGATTGGCGATTTTTACGGGGGCCTAATTTACCCGATGGGAATCAACAGGCGATAGGAACCGTTATCGAGAATAATCCGTAGGCCCAACCACATCAGCACAAAAGGGAAAAGCTTACTGGCATAACGGCTGAGGACAACTGCGATCCCCGGTTGGCGGGTTAGATGATAGGAGAGAAATAACCAAGTACAGACGATTAGATAGCAGATCGGGATGATTACGGCTAACTGCGCCACGGTACTATTGGCGAATAGGGGAATATAGATACCGAGATTATTGCCGCCATTGGATATCGTGACCGCGGAAACTTTATAGGTTTGGCGATCTCTGAGGACTTGACCGAGGGATAGTCTGCGGGAGGCGAACCCATGAAATTGGGCATTTCTTCGCAAATTCACCTTGCGATCTGCGCTTTCCCTCTCGTTATCGCGATTTAAAGTCACTAAATTTCTCACACCGATGAGGATCGGCAGGATTCCGAGAAGACCGATATAAATCGGCGGGATGATTAGGCCGAGGAGAAAACCCAGCAAGCTAACCGATACTAAGGCCGTAAACCCGACTAGCTCGCCTACGACAACGTGAACCGGGCGAAAGGTACGATTTACCTCGCTAAAAAAGCCGGTTAGATAAATATTGTCGTCGAAGGTGGTGGCTATGCCGGTGGCCACCGCGATTTTGACGATTTCGATCAACCAATCCATCCATATTACCTCGATCTCTCAAAGGCGGGCGCAATTTTGTTTTAAAACTATATCATTTTCAATACATTTATAAATGTACTTTGTTACACAATCGAGGAGTCGTGGATTTCTATAGTATGTAGATAAGTAGGGAGGCACAATTATTTGTAGGATGGGTTAGCGGTAGCGTAACCCATGCTGGCGTTGGGTTTCATGCTTCAACCCAACCTACGTTTATCTTATATTTAATTCCACCCACCCACTTAAAACTAATGGAACCTCTCCCGATCGAGTTGGGAAACCCTTCCTTCTTGTCTCCTTGCCCGACGATAAATCTTGTTTTCTGCGAGAAATCCCATGCTCCACCGTTCGATCAAGTGTCTCTGGAAACCGTGGCGAAATTGCCGGGGAGTTCTTCCCGCGCTGCTTTTTTTGACCAGTCTGGTCGGGAGCTTTCTCCTGGCTGGATTTTCCGACACGAACGCAAAGCGCTCGCTACGCGAGATCGCCGTCGGTCAAAATTCTCGATCCGATAACCTGATTCTCAACCTCGTCGATAGCTTTAAATTCCCCCGGAATACGACTCCCCGGCTATTGGAAACCGTGGGATTATTTATCGCTGGAATTCTCTTCTGTATCCTGATCGATCGCTGGTTCAAGCGCTCGACCCCCTCCGATATCACTCCCCTGGCCAAACAAGCCCGGCGGCTAGGAACCCTCAAGATCGGCTATCCCGAGGGCATGACCAATCTGGAAGTTCTCCGCGCCCAGGCCTTTCTGGAAAGACGCTTAAAACCCTTGGGGGTGACGGTAACGTGGACGAGTTTTCTTTCCGCTTCCTCGCTGATCGAGGCCTTGAGCAACGGAATGATCGACTTCTGTGGTGGTGGCGGTACGGCGAGTATTTTCTCGCAAGCGGCCGAACACGTCTTCGTCCGGGTAGCTAAAGAAAAATATACCGCCCCGAAAGGTCAGGCGATTCTCGTGCCTGAGGATTCGCCAATACAGACCTTGGCGGATTTAAAAGGCAAAAGAATCGCCTTCGATCGAGGTTCGAGCGCCCATTATGTCCTCATCCGCGCCCTGATGAGAGTGAATCTAGAATTAAGCGATATCGAACCGGTGTATGCGACTCAACCGGAAGCACTGGTGCTTTTCCGTCGCGGTGAGATCGACGCTTGGGTGGTGTGGGTTCCCTACTCGCCCACGGAGACGCGCACCTATCCGGGAAGATCGTTGGCCGATTTGGAGAGCATCTTCGGGGAAAACGCCTCTCTAGAAGTGCCGACCTATTATTATGCGGTTCCCGAATTGGTGCGGGATTATCCCGATGTACTGAAGGTGATTTTAGAAGAGGTGAACGAGGCGGGTGCCTGGGCGAAACAGCAGGAGTTAGAGGCGACGAGACGCTTGGCAGCCCACCACGAGATCGATCCGGCGATCGTGACTAATCTCGAACAACGGGCCTCTGAACGTGCCATTATCCCGATCGATGATCGCTCTCTGACGGCCCTACAACACCAAGCTAATATCTTCCGAGACCTGAAGCTGATCCCCCATCGGGTCAATGTGCGCGACGGAACCTACACCCTACAGACGAAACAAAATTGGACCTATTAACCGGACAGTAATATTTTGGGCATCGGTTGGATTTATGCCGCTACCAAATGGCCGATGATCGGGTTTCTAGTGGATATTAAGCTAAACGGCGCTTAACCTGCATGATCCAATAGCTATAACCCTTTTGGAGTCTATATCGGTGATCCGAAGTAAAAGCCGTTTAGCTTATCATTATTATTCTCCCTTTTGCATGAGCGCCTGTCCTTATCTAGCAGCGGAATTTAAAGCATCGACAAACTTGAATTGTTTTTGGATTTTAGATTTTGGATTGAGAATCCTGAAAATCCTCAAATACTGATTAGATTTTGGCTTTTTAGAACTTCCTGTAAACATTGACTTTACTCTATTCACTGTTCGCTTATAGTCATTTCAGATAAGTGGGTGGGTGGAATTAAATATAAGATGAACGTAGGTTGGTTTGAAGCATGAAACCCCACACCCCACACCCCACACCCTGCCCCTAGGAAAAGCTTTTTCAGCAAACCCTACTTAAGTCTGATACAGTCTAGACCGACAAAATCCTTATGAACTCTGGGATTGATATTCTCAATCTTAATTGAAATGACTATAATCCTAAAAGTTATAACGAAACTATAACAAAATATTACGAAAAATTTACGAAAAATAATACCACAAATGTTGACAAAGAAATCAAGAGTCCTTACCATTCAAAAAATAAGAAAAAAAACGAATCTTAAAACTGCTGCAAGTGAGTTGGGCGCATTTGCCAACCTCTCCCCAGTGGAACAGCGAAAATTCCCAAAACTGACGATTTAGGTTTCTGCTTCATTCATCCCTACATACTACAGTTATGACCACACTTCTAGTCCCAGTTTACCTTGATGCCCTCTACCTCCCCACCAAGACAAATGTACTGGGGGAAATGACTGATTATATACTTTGCACGGCTACAACTTGCATTTTTTACTCAAGGACAATAATATAGTTTAAGAGTCATAATTAGAAGCAAAGCACTCATTAAAAACATGATTAACCTAGAATTCACGGAAGAAGAAAAGAACTCACTGTAT
>NZ_JADBVE010000032.1:0-3054 GCF_020245285.1 Microcystis sp. M31BS1 | reverse complement strand
TGATAACTGATAACTGATAACTGATAACTGATAACTGATAACTGATAACTGATAACTGATAACTGATAACTGATAACTGATAACTGATAACTGATAACTGATAACTGTCTTACTCAGCTTTTACCAAACCCTGAGAGCGAATGCAGGCCTGTTCCCAGCGACAATCGGGATTAACTTCCACTGGTTTGAGTCGCGCCCAGATTTCGCCTTGAGCATCGGCATAAAAACTATCGATAATAGCAGGAATACGAGTACCGAAAGGTTCAGTAATCAGGACAGAATCGGTCAGATTAAATACTTCGCCATTAGCTCCCGTCGCTTTTTCGATGACGGGAATTTCTGCTTTGGGAATCGGTTTTCGGAATAGAGGAGCCGAATCGAAACGGGGACGGAGAGGAGATTTTATCTCGCTACTGACTGATTTTACCGTTTCCTCGGCTGGTTTTTCCTCAATTATTTCTGGAGGGGTTTCTGGAGGTTTGGGGGGTACTGCAGCCCTAGAACCCTTTTTAATAATTTGTAGAGGTTGTAGGGGAGGAGTGGATTTAATTGGCTCTTCGGGGGGTTCAGGGGTGCTAGGGGTTTTCTTCGGGGGACGTGGCATGATACGACAAGGAAAATAAAAACTATAGGATTATTGAAGCACATCGAGCCGCTAACCTGCTCGACCGATGCTGGTATCAATTTTGCTGTGGCTAATTCTTCCCTGGCCCTAGGGCCAGACACCCGCACTACAGCTATCTACGAATTAGTCGATTCCCCTCTACCCTCCAACTTATTGAAAAAAGTTCTCATTAAGTATTGACAAAAATTCCTAATAAGCTTATAGTTATTTATAGTGTTCTCCTCTCAAGGATCGGCAGTGGAACCGCGCGGCAGTCTCTAACAATGCGGTTCCCATTTTTTTTGGAACGATAGAAGGCTTTTAACGTCTCTAAACTTCTAGGTTTCCTCATCCTTTGGCTTTTATGAACGATAATTCCGACCTGTACCTCGATCATCTCACCCATGCGGATACTGTCATTACTGCTGAAATTGTCGAGCATGAGAGTCAATCAACAGATGAGACAGATTGGCCGGCTCTATCCTCTCATTTACGTCAACAAAATCAAGAATTACAAGCGGAGATCTGGCGACGGGAGCAAGCTCTCGCAGAACTGCGATCGCGGTTAGCCGAGCAACATCGTCGCTTGCACAGTTGCGATACCCTAATCCAGCAGCAAAACGAGGAACTGCAATACGAAAAGCAACAATTACAGCGAGCTTTAGGGGAAATCGAACAGTATCGTCAAGCAGAACAACGGCAACCGCTGATTATTGCCAATTTGACCGCAGAATTGACCCGCACGCGCCAACAATTAGCCCGTTTAGAGCGAGAATGTGCCTTAATTCAGGAAAGTTATCAGGAAAAAAGCCAAAAACTGTGCAACTATGACCAGCAATTACAGGAATTACGCACCCGTCTTCAACGTCAACAACGCTACACCCTCCAGTATAAAGCGGCCTTGGCTCAGTATTTCCAGCGCGGTAGCGATCGCAATTCTCCCCCGGATTTAACCATTGTCGCCAAGGCAGCCGCGATCGAGCCTTGGTCTCAGACAGAGAATCAAGAAAACGATGAAGTGGCTGCCATAAATGAGTTTGTAGCGGAATTAGAGACAATTGAGCCAGTAGAATCCTTAAAGAAGAAAGACAGGGATTGGCCCGCACCTATCATCTCTCCTTCCCCGAAATATTCCTCTTTTCGGGTTGATTTGCCCACTTTTATTAAATATCGCCAAGAAAAAGATAATTCCTGAACAACAGAAAGAGAGCCGGCGACTGTCCATGTTTCGTCTCGGCTCTCTATTCTGGTTCGCTCCTCACACTAATTAAAATCTATCATAAGCTGATGGTTTTGTCCACTAAATTCATAAAAGTTAATATTTTTATAGCTTCGTCATCGGCAGCAGTTGCCATTTTTGACGGAGAAGACGGTTAAGTAGTTTTTGACTGACGCTAATCAGGATTAATCTCGATCGCTGAATTGGGGCCGATTCTCCGATAATGCGACAGTTACGCTCAAAATTGAGCATCGCTTCGCAAAAATTGGCAGTTAAGGGATAAAGTTTCTGGCTTTCCCAACAATCACAAACGGTTAAAATTTGCAGGATTAAGGCTATTTCGGCGGGATGATGCCATGATAATAGTTCTGGCTCGATTAATCTAACTTTTTCCCGATTGAGCAGTTGTAACAAACCAGAATAGCGAGCGTGGGTGTATTGAAATAAAAAGAAAAATTCTCCTTCGGGATGGAAAGGAAGCTGATCGGAGAAAAATTTATCGATTAAATCGTTTAGTTTCAGTAACCAAAAGGACAAAAATTGCTGATCTAATAACAGTTCTAGCCATCCTTCCCTAAGCTGAATTTGCGGAAAAAGGGCGATTAAATGGTTAAATATAGCTTGACATTGAGCAGGTGTAAAATAATAAAACAGAGGTGAACGATAGAGGATACTATCAGGTTTTGGGCAACGATAGAAAGTTAATTTATGGTTGTTTTCTGGAAAAATATTAATTAATTGTTGTTTTAAAAAATGCTCGATCGAGGGGTGATTGTAGATAAAATTCATACTCAGAAGGGTAAACGTAGTCGTATCAAATGGCTCTCTCTGTTTTGGATTTAGTGAATCATACCTATCAAACGATTCTTGAGCTATTAGTAACTCGGACTTCTTTCTTTAAGGATATTCGTACCATATTAAAATTTATTTTGTTTAATTTTGTTTAAGAACTGGTGGAAATTTTTCTCATTTATTCTCTATTATCAACGAATATGTCCCATTTAAAACTGGACTTCCCCCGTATAAACATACTAGCTATGGCTAAAAGTCTTACAGAGCCTGAGTTCAAGCAATACAATACAAATGAACCACTGGACACAAAATCCTGAAGTTCTTACGCCGATAGGGTTTGAGGCAAAAATTTTCAAATTTGACCTTTAGACCATTATAGCTTGTTTCGGGGCAGAAAATCAGCAAAAACATGGCTACAGAGGGAATCCCTTACTCTAGA
>NZ_JADBVE010000319.1:0-11408 GCF_020245285.1 Microcystis sp. M31BS1 | reverse complement strand
AATACAGTGAGTTCTTTTCTTCTTCCGTGAATTCTAGGTTAATCATGTTTTTAATGAGTGCTTTGCTTCTAATTATGACTCTTAAACTATATTATTGTCCTTGAGTAAAAAATGCAAGTTGTAGCCGTGCAAAGTATAATTAAATTAAAAATGGATTTTAGGTTCGATCCCCCCTGCCCCCCTTGATAAGGGGGGTGCCGATAGGCGGGGGGATCTGATGATTTTTAACGCCTACCTACTTAGGTGATTATTTACTATGAGTATGTCGAGAGAGGAACAATTAAAGATCCTTGGTCAGATGAAAGATTCTGATATCGATTATTCAGATATAGCTGCTACTGATGCCGAATTTTGGCAAGAAGCTACTGTAGAAGCTGCCCGTTGGATGGTATCGAGGGAAAGGCCCATCGCCAGTAGGGGCAATTCATGAATTGCCCCTACTTCGTACCTCCCAACTGGGTTTTAAGTTTTATGATGCCTTACATCTGGCTTTTGCTGAAGCGGGGGGCGCTGATATTTTCCTGACCACCGATGACAGGCTGCTGCGAAAAGCTCAACAATATAGAGATTCAATTAACGTAACGGTAGAGAATCCCGTGATTTGGTTGATGGCGACTTTACAGGAGGATGGCAATGAAATTAGCTGAACTGAGAAAACAAGGATATCAAGCTTTAGTTGACTCTTTGGGGGTGGTGGGAATGCTCCGCTTCCTGCAACAATTGGAAGTCGGCCATGGCGATTACACCGCCGAGCGACACCAGTGGTTAGATGAACTGACCCTCGCCGATTTTCAGAGCTACGTTCAACAAAAGAAAAGTATCAATGGTGGGGAGTTAGGGGGTTAGAAGGCAAGAACTGGCTCTTCTGGTTTCTGTGTGGAAACGAGGTCTATACTGATAGAATATCCGCCAAAATAGCGCTTAAAGTCTTGCCCGATAAGCATTTCACGATTCCATAAGCAAAAATTATCAGACAAAATCGAGAAGAGCCATTAAATCTGTTGGGGTGATTAGAAAGGAATATCGTCTAAATTTTCCTCCACCGATGTGTCGCTGGGTTGCCAAGCGGAAGGATTAGAAAGTTCATAGGATGCGTCGTATTCAAAGTCCCCAGTGGAGACAGGTGCGACGGGTTTTTCCACCGGGGTTTTATTCGATTTGTGGGTATTGATTGGCACGACTTTTTCTGGAGTCGGGGCCGTCATTTCACCGCTACTCATGCTGCCGTCAAGATGATAGAGATGACTAATGACTAATTCGGCCCGTTTTTCCTTAAAACCTTCGGGACGATCGATCGTCTGCATCGAGAGACGACCTTCTAAAATTACCTGATCACCTTCATGATAGTTCTGAGCGACTTCTGAGGCCAAATTTCCCCAAGCTACGGCCCTTAAATTAGTCGGGGTTGCCTCGGCACGATTGGCAGAAAACTCGACTAACATTTGAGCGTAGGGAGTTTGATTATCTTGGGTATAACGTAATTCGGGACGACGGACAATTTTAGCCATTAAAATGCAACTGTTCATGGTCGAAAATCAGTCTGAATTTTTCTAATAAGTGGGTGGGTGGAATTAAATATAAGATGAACGTAGGTTGGGTTGAAGCATGAAACCCAACGCCCGCATGGGTTACGCTACCGTTAACCCATCCTACAAATAATTGTGCCTTCCTACTTAGCACCATTGTACTGAAAAAGTACAATGATCACCACTGTGGAGGTTAGGGAATTTTATGGGACTCTGGTTAAGAAAAAATCTCTTTAACACTTGGTACAACGTCATCTTAACCCTTGCGGGTCTATTTCTCAGCCTCTGGGGTGGCTTAAGTTTTCTCGATTGGGCGATAACTCAGGCAAAATGGGCTGTAGTGACGGAAAATCTCGGTTTATTTGTGGTCGGTCGTTATCCAGAGCAGTCAATATGGCGAATTTGGCTGATTTTAACGATAATTGCGGCTTTATCGCTGTTTTCTTGGCAATTAAACCGGGGTCGCTTCCCCGATTGTCCCGCTTTTCTCCAACGCTGGTGGGGATTGATTTGGTTATTGACTTTACCTTTAATTGCTTGGTTACTATTGGGGGGATTATTTTTAAAGGCAATTCCCCTCGATGATCTCAGTGGTTTAATCTTAACTTTATTAGTAGCGATCGCAAGTATGATTTTATCTTTCCCCTTGGGAGTATTATTGGCCCTAGGGAGACAGAGTGAATTACCAGCAATTCGTTGGCTATCTATTGGTTATATCGAATTATTGCGCGGTTTACCTTTGTTGGGAATTTTATTCATGGCCCAGGTGATGTTACCTTTAATTTTACCCGCCGGGACGAGACCGGAACGGGTGATCAGAGCGATCGCCGGATTTACCCTTTTTGCAGCAGCCTATCTGGCCGAAAATGTCCGGGGTGGTTTACAAGCGATTCCCAAAGGTCAAATTGAAGCGGCCAGAGCTTTGGGTTTAAAACCGATTTTCGTTTTATTATTGATCGTTCTACCCCAAGCTTTAAAAGCGGTCATTCCTGCTATTGTTGGTCAATTTATCAGTTTATTTAAGGATACTTCCCTACTGGCGATCGTGGGACTGGTGGATCTCTTGGGTATGGCAGGATCGGTTTTGGCTAATCCGAAATTTATCGGCGATTATCCAGAAGTTTATCTATTTTTGGCGTTTATTTACTGGATTTTCTGTTATTCTATGTCCCTAGCCAGTCGTAGGTTAGAACAGCGTTGATTGGGGTGCGGGGTGTAGGGTGATGGGGTGATGGGGTGATGGGGTGATGGGGTGTGGGGTGTAGGGTGTAGGGTGATGGGGTGATGGGGTGATGGGGTGTGGGGTGTAGGGTGTGGGGTGTAGGGTGTGGGAAGCTTTTCAGTGATCAGTAAACAATAAACAGTAAACAGTGAACTGAAAACTCCCATCTGATCACTGATTACTGATCACTGATCACTGATAGATGGCTACCTAGCTTTTTGTCATAAATATTGATATTATTTAACAATGAGTAGCAATTTATGGTAAATATATTTATTTAGGAGAGCGAGAAAATGGCTGGATTCTTTGGCCTGTTTGGCAATAAGACGAAATACGTCGATGAACCGATGGATATGAGCGCACCGGAACCGAAAGAGGCTTTTTACTTGGAACCCGATGACGCTAAAACTCTCGGTAATATCGACTTTATGCGGACACCGATCACGATCCGACGTACTTTCCCGAAAACTGCCTCGAATAAAAAGGGTGGCGAATCGATTAAACAGATTTCTTCTATGGAAGTCAGCAAAGTCACCGATAACGGTATTGTGGCAAAATCGGCCACTTCCGAGGCTAATAGTAAGGCTAATGGTGCTAATGATAACGTTCGTCGCGCTAACGATGACAATATCAATCCTTTCCTGAAAATGGCCCGCGAAATCAAGAAATAGTATAGTAAGGGGAGCATTGGCTACCCTTAAGATTAAACTTTGGTGGGGAAAGCCCACCTTTTTTATGACCATTATTAACGGAAAAACCAAGTTATTAGGCGTAATCGGCGATCCCATCGGCCATACTCTTTCTCCCCTCATGCACAATGCCGCTATCGATGCCTTGGGGCTAAATTATGTCTATCTTCCCCTCCCGATCGCCCCGGAAAATTTGACAGATGCGATCGCTGGTTTGTCCGCCATCGATCTACAGGGTTTTAGCGTCACGATTCCCCATAAATTAGCAATTATTCCCTTATTATCGCAAATTACCGAGAAAGCCAGGCTAGTAGGCGCAGTTAATACCGTCTGGCGCACGGAAACCGGCTGGCAGGGAACAAATACCGATGTGGATGGCTTTCTCGCACCCTTGAAATCCCTTGACAAAGATTGGAGTCAGGTGAATCCAGTTATTTTGGGCAATGGCGGCGCTGCCCGGGCGGTAGTGGTGGCTTGCGCCCAGTTGGGCTGTGGCGAAATTCATGTGGTAGGACGCAATCAAAAGAAATTAGATCCTTTTAAAGAAAGTTGGGCGAATACCAGCCTCTATGACCTCCTAGAAGTGCATGGCTGGGACGAATTAGAGGGGCTGCTATCCATCACAGAACTCCTGATTAATTCTACCCCCATCGGAATGTCCCCCCAGGGCGAACAATCCCCAATAGAGTTAGAATTATTAGATCTTTTACCCCCATCGGCGATCGTATACGATCTAATTTATAATCCCCGGCCGACCAAATTTCTCCGGTTAGCCCAGACTAGAGGGATAAGAATTATTGATGGGTTAGAAATGTTAGTTAATCAGGGAGCGATCGCACTAGAAATCTGGTTAGGTCAACCCGTCCCCGTCTCGGTCATGCGGGAAGCTTTGTTAAAACAATTCTAAATGTTAAAATCCTATTTCTGGCTTGATTTATGCCCCCTTCTAGCTCCTTTTGGAAAACTCTGAATAACTCGATTCTAGTGCGCTATCTATTATTATTTGGCTGTGGCTGGAGTCTAATTATCTTAATTAACTATTTCTACGGGATGATCGCTATTTTTACTGGTTCAGCGATTCTGGCCGCCCTATTAAATTATCCTGTGGTTTGGTTATCCCGTTATCTACCGAGAGGACTAGCCATTGCTATTACCACCCTAGCAGCTTTTATCCTCCTATTTGGATTAGTCACAGGCATAGGATTAGAAGCAGTTAATCAGGGGAGAGGACTACTATTCAATCTTACCGATGCCCTTAGTCAAAAAGATTTTTTACCCTTTCAAGACTTTCTCGATCGATTAGATTGGAATAAAATGGTGGGAAGCTTACAAACCGGTTTAGCCACAGGTTTATCGCTCGTACAGGGAGTTTTTTCCAGTGTCTTTACGGGCATTTTCGGGGCGGTGATCAGTGTTTATATGCTCATCGATGGTGATAAACTTTGGCGAGGTTTTTTGCAACTTCTCCCCCCAGCATACCGGGAGCGTTTTGCCAAGTCTTTTCGACAAAGTTTTCTGGGATTTATTCGCGGGCAACTGTTGTTAATGCTCTTTTTATCGGTGACGAGTTTCTTGAGTTTTTCCCTATTAGGAATCAAATACGGGCTAATTTTAGCGGGTATTCTCGGTGTTATTGATGCTATCCCGGGTATCGGGGCAACCCTGGGCATTTTGTTAGTAACTATCTTGACTTTTACCTCCCAGGGACTAGCAATTGCCGTTAAAGCTTTTATTGTCTGTGTTGTCTTGGTGCAAATTCAAGATAATATTATTCGCCCTAAAGTTATGGGCAATGCCCTAGAATTAAACCCAGTAATTTTGTTTTTATCTCTCTTTATCGGCGAAAGAATTGCGGGATTATTAGGGGTTTTTCTCTCCATTCCTATCGCCGGAATGATTGCGATCTGGATCAGTTACGGGGAAGAAAAACCAATAACAGCTTTAGAGGAAAATCAGTTAGAAGAAAGTCAGGAGAATTAAGGGCTGATCCCCAGTCTCTACTATACAATTAGAGAAATTTGTTATCTACAAAACTCGATCGCTAAGTAGGTAGGCGTTAAAAGTTATCAGATGCCCCCCTTATTAAGGGGGGATTAAGGGGGGATCGGCACCCCCCTTATTAAGGGGGGATTAAGGGGGGATCGGCACCCCCCTTATTAAGGGGGGATTAAGGGGGGATCGGCACCCCCCTTATCAAGGGGGATCCCCCCGCCTTCGGCTTCCCCCCTTATCAAGGGGGGCAGGGGGGATCGAACCTAAAATCCATTTTTAATTTAATTATAACCAGCTACTTACCTATGGAAAACCTAGATTTAAAGAAATCCTCGCCCCTCTTACTTATCTCACCGTTTTTTCTCTGGGGAACAGCGATGGTAGCGATGAAGGGTGTTATCCCCCACACCACCCCCCTATTTATGGCGGCAATTCGCCTGGTTCCCGCCGGAATGTTAGTTTTAATGGTAGCTTGGTTTTTAGGTCGTCCTCAGCCCAAAACCCTGCAAGCATGGTTATGGATTGCCCTTTTTGCTCTCATGGATGGCACTCTTTTTCAAAGTTTTCTGGCATTGGGATTAAATCGCACCGGGGCAGGGTTAGGATCGGTAATTATTGACTCCCAACCCCTAGCGGTGGCTTTAATGTCCAGTTGGCTATTTAAAGAAGTTATCGGTGTCTGGGGATGGTTGGGATTGGGTTTAGGAATTGGGGGAATTAGTTTAATTGGCTTGCCCGATCAATGGTTTTATGACTTTTTTGGACAAAAAGCGGTAAATATTGACTTTAGCTGGCAGGAATTACTAAATAGCGGCGAAATGCTCATGCTTTTGGCTTCCCTATCCATGGCGGTGGGAACAGTGTTAATCCGGTTTGTCTGTCGTCATGCGGATCCCGTCAGCGCCACCGGATGGCACATGATTTTAGGAGGATTGCCGCTATTTTTAGCTTCAGGTTTCACCGAATCCCATCAATGGCAAAATGTAGATTTAAATGGTTGGTTAGCTTTAAGTTATGCCACTATTTTTGGTAGTGCAATCGCCTATGGAGTATTCTTTTATTTAGCCGCCAAGGGCAATTTAACCAGTTTAAGTTCTTTAACTTTTTTAACTCCGGTTTTTGCCCTCACTTTCGGGAATTTATTCCTCGGTGAGATGTTAAGCATATTGCAATGGGCGGGGGTATCTTTAACCCTCGTTAGTATTTATTTAATCAATCAAAGGGAAAGAATCGCCCCACAATTGCGGGCAATTTTTGCTAATCTTTCCTCACTTATACCCAAAAGCAACTAACTCAAATTCCGTGCGAATTACCTCGACTCTGGCAAAATTTGCTTCTTGTAATTTCTGGTTGAGATTTTGGGATGTAAAACCGGTTTTATGAGCCATATAGGGCATTCCGGGGACTTCTGTTCCCATGCCGTAAAACATCCATAAAGCCCGCACAGGACCACCGGGAGAAATATATAAAGGTTCATTTTCCATATCGCCTCTAGCGACAAATTCGGCGGCGGTTTGCATATCGGGAACCACGATCATCAAAAAGCCTTCGGGTTTAAGAATGCGTTTAAATTCCTCCAGCGCGATGGGAACTTCGTAATGATAAATATGTTCTAGATTATGACTAGAAAAAACCGCATCGACGGAGTTATCGGGAACAGCACTTAAATCGGTAATCGTTCCTAAAATATCGGGGTTAACAGCAGTATTAATATCGAGGCGAATTTCTTGCCAATTACCATCGCGGAATAGTTTGGGTAAAGCTTCGGGATTATAGGGACCACAACCCACATTTAAAACCAGTTTTTTCGGGGATTTTAGCGCTGTTATCCCTGGGGGAGCATTCCAAGCTAATAAACAAATATTTTTCAAACCAAGCAAACCGTGATTAGCGACTTGATCATCTAAAATTATCTGGGCTTGGGGATGGGTTTTAATAAAATCTTTTATGGCCTGTTGGAGAGCAGGATGCTGACATTTATTGATCATAATTAAAGCGGAATCAGACCAGAATTTTTTGGCTAAAAGTAAGGAGATAAAGAGAGAGCGATAGTCTTCGGCGGCATCGTAGTAATAAACTCCCAGCTTTTCTTCACTGTTTAATTCTTCCAGATCATCGAAAAAGTTTTCCGTTTCTTGATCGCTTAAAAATATCTGTTCTGATAGTTGAAAATCCTCCAAATCCTCAGATAATATAGTTAGCTTTTCTCCCGATGGATCGTATTTAAAAAAAGCTTCTACGCCATAACCGCAGCGATCGCTATTATTGCAGAAAGCGGCGACTAAACTACCGCGACGAAAACAACCCACCTGACAGTAAACCTCGTCCGGTTGCAGACAGGCAACGGCTAGATTGAGCAGGGTAAAGAGATTGCGATCAGGATAGGAGGCGGTTTTTTGGCTTAAAAGGGTTAATTGCTCGGAAATAGGCGACATTAGAGGCGATCCCCAATCCTGATACTGTTGGGGCAGTTTTTCTAAGAATTTCTGTAAATCCATACCTTGCTTTCCCGAAAACTATAATACTTTTCCACTATCGTAAATCATCGTGTTTGTCATCAGGCCACGGACTCATATTGTAGAAGAGTGCTAATCTAACTATTAGCCCATCAGCACAAGTAGAGAAACCTCTGATATGCCCTACAATTGCTTCCAGATCAAATTTTGGGGAGTACGGGGAAGTATCCCCTGTCCTGGTTCGGAAACCGTTCGTTATGGTGGTAATACTTCCTGTGTGGAGATGCAAGTCGGTAGAGAAAGATTAATTTTTGACGGTGGTACGGGGTTACACCTACTAGGACAGTCTTTGATGGCAGAAAGTCCAGTGAAAGCCCATTTATTTTTCACCCACTCCCATTGGGATCATATTCAAGGTTTTCCTTTTTTTACCCCTGCTTTTATCAGGGGCAATACCTTTAATATCTACGCGGTTCCCTCCCCCAACGGGGCAACCATCAAGCAAAGATTACACGATCAGATGTTACATCCTAATTTTCCCGTGCCTTTGCAGATTATGCGGGCTGATTTAGAATTTTATAATCTAGAAATGGGCGAAACCCTCCACTATGGCGATGTCAGCGTCGAAACCCGTCCTTTAAATCATCCAGGAGAAGCGGTGGGTTATCGGGTAAATTGGCAGGGTTTATCGGCAGCTTATATTACCGATACCGAACATTTTCCCGATCGCCTTGATGATAACGTTTTGGCTTTGGCATGGCAAGCGGATGTGATGATTATTGATGCTACCTACACCGATGAGGAATACAACCATCCTAAGTATTCTAAGGTGGGTTGGGGTCATTCCACTTGGCAGCAAGCAGTCAAAATCGCTCAAGCAGCGCAAGTTAAGCAGTTAGTTCTATTTCATCACGATCCGGCCCATAATGACGATTTTCTTGATCGCATTGGGGAAGAGGCAAGAAAGATTCTGCCTCAAACTATTCTGGCCCGGGAAGGCCTCTCGATCGAACTGCGGCCTGGAGATGATCAGATAGATGAAGCGTAACCTAAGTAGGTAGGCGTTAAAAATTATCCGATGCCCCCCTTATTAAGGGGGATCGGCACCCCCCTTATCAAGGGGGGATTAAGGGGGGATCGAACCTAAAATCCATTTTTAATTTAATTATAACCAGCTACTTAGGATAGAATGGTATAACTTCATCTGGGATTTTCTCTGATGCCATATTATAAAAATGTCCAATCAATCCTCACCTAACTCCACAGAAATACAAGCAATTTTTGATCAGATCGCTCCCGAATATGACCGCCTCAATCAAGAATTAAGTTTAGGATTACACCGTATCTGGAAATTAATGACAGTCAAATGGTGTCAACCCGAAAAAGGGGATTTTGCCCTCGATATCTGTTGTGGTAGCGGCGACCTGACTAACCTATTATCAAAACAAGTGGGTAAAACTGGCAAAGTGATCGGACTAGATTTTTCCCCACAACAATTAAAAATCGCCCGTCAACGTTTTAGCGCCACTAATATTAACTGGATGGAGGGGGATGCCCTCAATTTACCCTTTGCCGATTCTAGCTTTGATTGTGCCACTATTGGCTATGGATTACGCAATGTGGTCGATATTGCCCAATCTTTGGGGGAATTATACCGAGTCCTGAAACCGGGCGCTACAGCGGCGATTCTGGACTTCCATCAACCTACCCAAACCATCGCCAAATTATTCCAAAACTGGTATCTCGATCATATCGTCGTTCCCGCCGCCGAGCGTTACGGTTTAACTGACCAGTACGCTTATATTAGTCCCAGTATCGATCGCTTTCCCCAGGGCCCAGAACAGGTAAAATTAGGCTATCAGTCGGGATTTTCCAGCGCTGTTCACTATCCACTCCTAGCAGGACTGATGGGAGTGTTAGTCTTGAAGAAATAACCTACTGACATTTCCGTTTATTTTTTGCTGCTAAATTGAATCTCCCTACTCTTTGGACATGGATATTACCGCCGATCGCGGGGGCAATTATTGGCTATTTTACCAACGATGTAGCCATAAAAATGCTATTTCGTCCCTACAAGGCGATTTATATCGGTAAGCGTCCTCTTCCCTTCACCCCGGGGCTAATTCCTCGCAATCAAGATCGATTAGCTGTCCGGGTATCGGATACGATCATGGGTTCCCTGTTAACCCCCGAGGAACTACAAAAACTGGCTAAACGACTCCTCGACACGGAAAGGGTACAGGGGGCGATACTCTGGCTGTTACAATTAGCTTTAAAACAAATAAAAGGCGATCGGCAAGCAAAAACCGCCGAGATTTTGGCGGCAATTCTTCATGATTTATTCGGGGAATCTTTAGCGAGATTACTAAAAGTTTTAGCCCGACGACAGGACTTTTTAGAAAAACAGATCAATCAAATTTTTGATCGCCTAGTCTTGGAATTTTCTCTCAGTGAACAACAGGCGCGACAATTCTCCGATTGGCTATTAGAAACCGTCTTACCTGCTGATGTTATCCGTCTAGCTTTGATCGATTTTTTAACCGATCGCAATATTCAAGTTATCGATGAAGGATTTCGGGAAAAAACCAGTGGAACCTATTGGGTAGTAGCCAATTTATTCGGTTTACGCAATGCCCTGGCCCGCTTACGCACTTTTTGCCTTGATGAAAAGGATTTAGCTAACACCAGAATCAAAGAATTATTACTATCTTTAGAGATGCGTAATCGTCTGAAAAACTGGTTACAAAGTATCTCTTTACAAAATTTACCTATCTCCACCGTCAGACAATTGCGTAAAACCACCAGGGATACGGTGCGAATTTATATTCAAGAAAGTGGCGAACAATTTCTGCAAGATTTTGGACAAACGATCGACTGGGATCAAATCGCTAATTTAATTATTAATCGTCTGCAATCTTCAGGGTCAATGACTACATCATTAGGGGTAATTAGTCAAGAGTTAGCGTTAATTTTAGAGCGTTATCTAGAGGAAGATTTAGAGAAATTAGTCGCCCAAATTATCCCGATTCTCAACATCGATCAGGTGATCCGCGATCGGGTAAATGCTACTTCCCCTGCTGATCTGGAAAATGCTATTCAAGGCATTGTTAAACAGGAATTACAGGGAATTGTTAATCTCGGTGGTATTCTCGGTCTTCTAGTCGGACTAATGCAAACAGTTATTTTAATTGCACAGAATCCGGGGTAATAATTAGGGTTTGCTGAAAAAGTTTGTTGGTGGGGGCAGGGTGTGGGGTGTGGGGTGTGGGGTGTGAATTTTCCCCCTGAAAAAGCCTTAATCTAACAAGGTTTTTAGATTTATTCAGCAAGCCCTAATTAGGGTTTGCGGCAAAAAGTACGGGCGAAGCATTCGGGCAATAACCTATCGGTGAAACCGTAGATTTTTTATCCGAATGCTTCGCCCCTACAGGACGCGGGCCGATGAAGACGCAAGGTTTTGAAGCACGATTCTCTCAAAATCTTGCACCTGTGGGAGCGAGAAAAGCCACAAAACCCTTACCTT
>NZ_JADBVE010000318.1:0-17593 GCF_020245285.1 Microcystis sp. M31BS1 | reverse complement strand
CTTCTCCCAAAGGAATTGGTTATGTTAGTGGAGATACCGAAAAACAGCTATCTGTAAGCGATACCAGTTGGAAACGATTGGGACAGATAGCTGTTAGCAAGATTCAGTTAATCCGTCGTTCTAACGGTTTAATTGTTTCTCGCTAACTTATATAAAGCCGCCCTCCGTTATCGCTAAAGGGCGGGGTTTCAGACCCAATTTTTCGATGACTGTACTGACCGAAGGAATCGCGCCCCACGGTGGGCAATTAATTAATCGTATTGCTACCGCTGCCGAAAAAGCTGAATTTCTGGCCCTAGCTGAAAAACTACCGCGAGTTTCCCTAGATGAACGATCGCTCTCGGATTTAGTTATGATTGCTATTGGTGGTTTCAGTCCCCTTAAAGGCTTTATGGAACAGGACGACTACGAAAAAGTCGTCGATGATATGCGTCTAATCAATGGTTTACCCTGGGCAATTCCCGTGACTCTTTCCGTTAGGGAAGAAGTGGCGGATCCCCTCAAAGAAGGCAACTGGATTCGTTTAGATGACAGCGAAGGCAACTTTGTCGGAGTCCTGGAACTAACCCAAAAATACCGTTATAATAAGGCCCACGAAGCAGTTAACGTCTATCGTACCGACGACCAGAAACACCCCGGGGTAAAAGTCCTCTACGAACAGGGAGAAATTAACCTCGCGGGTCCAATTTGGTTACTTCAGCGTGATCCTCATCCTCAGTTTCCCAAATATCAGATCGATCCTCTGCAATCGCGCAAGATGTTCCACGAAAAAGCTTGGAAAACAATTGTCGGTTTCCAAACCCGTAATCCCATCCACCGGGCCCACGAATACATTCAAAAATGCGCCCTAGAAGTGGTAGATGGTTTATTCTTGCATCCTCTTGTCGGCGCTACCAAAAGCGATGATGTGCCGGCCGATGTGCGGATGCGTTGCTATGAGATCATGATGGATAAATACTTCCCCCAAGATCGCGTTATTCTAGCTATCAACCCCTCAGCTATGCGTTATGCCGGCCCCCGGGAAGCAATTTTCCACGCTATTATCCGTAAAAACTACGGTTGTACCCATTTTATCGTCGGTCGTGACCATGCCGGAGTCGGCGACTACTACGGAACCTACGATGCCCAGTATATCTTTGATGAGTTCGAGCCGGGGGAATTGGGAATCGTGCCGATGAAGTTTGAACACGCTTTCTACTGCACCCGCACTTCGGGAATGGCAACCACCAAAACTAGCCCCAGTTTACCGGAAGAAAGAATACACCTTTCGGGAACAAAAGTCCGGGAACTGCTGCGTAAAGGAGAATTACCACCTCCAGAATTTTCCCGTCCGGAAGTGGCTGCCGAATTAATCCGGGCTATGCGAGGATCATGAACATAACTAGGCGAGAATTGATCCAGCAGACAGGTTGGGGGTTGCTGACTTTGGCGATTAGTCAAGGAACCCTTAACCGTCATTTGGCCGCTCTCGCCGCTCCTAATCCTCGAAAATTGGCTCTTTTAGTCGGTATTGACCAGTATGGGGCGAATATTCCGCCGCTGCCCGGTTGTCTCACCGATGTGGAGTTACAAAAAGACCTTCTCCGTTATCGTTTTGGCTTTCAGGATGCTGATATAGTGACTTTAACGGGAAAAAAAGCCAGTCGAGAAGCGATCGAAGCGGCTTTTTTAGAACACCTGATCGCCCAAGCCAGGGCAGGGGATGTGGTCATTTTTCACTTTAGTGGTTATGGCAGTGTTGGGGCCGGAAAAGAGGTTTTTATTACTGCTCATGGGGCAGAAAATGCTTTACTTAAGGAAAATATCCTGCTGATGGCTCGCTGTCTAGCTACGGATAAGTTTAGCTTGATTTTTGATAGTAGTCATCTCCCCCAACCTCAGCCCTATCTCGGTAATCTCCGCGTTCGTTCCTATCCCGAAAGCCTTGGGGAGCTTAACCCTGCCGAATTAACTTTCGCTGCCGATATTAAAACCCGTTTTAACCTCAAAAATAAGCCTAGTAACGGCGTTATTCTCGCTGCCGCTAAACCAGAGCAAATCGCCCTGGAATTGAGCGGTAATAGCCCCAATGCTGGCTTATTCACCTATGATCTCACGCAGTATCTCTGGCAAGCTTGCCCCAGTCCGACAATTGCGATCGCTTTTCCCCATCTCCGTAATCTTGTCGCTAGTCACAGCAGTGAACAACAGCAGCCGGCAATCCTAACCAGTAATCAAAAAAATAATTCTGCGCCGCCTTATCATACAACGTCAGAAACGTCAAGGGGGGGCGCAGCAATTGTTACAAATCTTATTGATGAACGCACCCTAGAAGTCAATCTGGTCGGCCTGCCCTTAGAAATCCTAGAAAATTACGGAATTAACTCCTGTTTGAGCTTTATTGGGGCGACTGGGGAGGAAATCAGCCTACAAATTCTCTCCCGTCAGGGTTTAAAAGCCAAAGCGCAATTATTATCCCCGGCTGCTTCCCTAGAAATAGGACAGATTCTACAGGAAAAATTGCGGGTTTTTCCCAGTCAAATCGGCTTAATCGTCGGTTTGGATGGTAACTTAACCCGAATTGAACGGGTAGATGCCACCAGTACCTTTGCCGGTTTGCCCGATGTGGCCGCCGTGGTTAACATTGGTGAACAAACGGTAGATTGTCTCTTAAGTCGAGTTGGTGGCGAAGAAACTGGCAATTATCAGTTATTATCTGCCAATGGCTCCCTAATTATCGGTAGTTTAGGGGCGGCCAACGAAGCCATTAAATCGGGGATCAAACGACTGCAATCCCAACTAGAAACCCTGCTGGCCTGCAAATTGTGGCACTTGTTGATCAATCAAGAATCCTCCGGTTTAGCCGTCATTGTCACCCTGGAAAGCCTCGATCAAACCTATATCTCGACGGTACAAACCCAAAAAATTGCGGGTAGCAAGGGGATTAATACCGCTAAAAATGACTTAATTCTGCCCGTCGGGACAGAAATTCGCTATCAAATCGAAAATCAAGAAGAACAACCCCTCTACGCAATGATCCTTGTCCTCAACAGCGATTGCCAACCGCTTTTATACTGTTCCCGTCCAGAAAACCCCGATAATTTCACCAATTCTAGCCCATTAGCCCCCTTTGTCGTGGCGGCCAAAACCAAGGCCACCATCCCCAATTCCGGCCAAGGGCATTGGAAAATTAGTCAACCCAAGGGCATCAGAGAGAATATACTGATCCTCAGTCGCCATCCTTTCCCGAACACCTTGACCCTTCTCAATGCCACTCAAAGCCTCAAGGGAGAAGCAACCCAACTGCTCACCCTGACTAACCCCCTAGAAATAGCCAGAGCTTTCTGGAGCGATCTAAAATTAGATTTAGGTCTAAAAATGGATAATTCTGGCAGTGTCATTGATGAATACGCCTTTGATCTGGGAACTTGGTCAGGTTTCCGGTTTATTTATCAAGTTATCGACTAAATCGATAGAATGATTCTATGGAATCCTTGAAAAGAAAAGGTTAAAATTCTAACACAGCTACCCCTAAATTTCCCGATGAATCTTCTGCCCCGGACCACCCAAAGCCGCCTCAAAAAAATCCCACAAATTCCCAGTGTTTGGGAAGGAGATCGTCGTGCTTTATCCTTATCCGAGAGAATGCCCCGGGCTACCCTAGAACCAAATCAAGAAAGCGGTGGCGAGTGCGTGATCTGGGTGGATGGTAGCGAGGGCTGTGTACGCTCTATGGAAGTAGTTTCCCCCGAAACCGGGCCCGAGGCCATGGTGAGAACCTTAATCCGTGCCATCGAAACGCCGCAAAGTCCCGCCCGGCCAGCTAGACCGAAAAAAATTATCGTCCGCGATCGAGAAACACAGTTTTTTCTGCGCGGGGTACTGCAAGATCTCGATATCACCATCGATTATGTCCCCAATTTGCCCCTGATCGATGATCTCTTTCGTGGATTCGACGAATTCCAAAATAACCGCCCCCCAGCAATTCCTCCCGCTTGGCAGTCCGTTTTAGTGAAAACCGCTCACGAAATTTGGAAAGCTGAACCCTGGTCCTGTTTAGCTGATTACGATATTTTGGAAATTAAGCTCGATCGCCCCGATTTCCCGCATCTTTACGCCTGTGTCATGGGAATGCTCGGTCGGGAATACGGAGTCATTCTCTATCGTTCCCTAGCATCCCTCAAACAATTCCGCCAGTCCGCTTTAGAAGAAAAATCGATGGAAAGATTAGAAAAAGCCTTTCTTTCCCAAGATTGCTGGTTTTTAAGCTACGAATTGGCCGATGATGATGAGGACGATGATGAGGATGACTACGATCTGGCCTCGGCTCCCCCTTCCCAGATCCATCCAGTTTTCGGCAGCGTGCATCCCTACGAAGGTATTCGCCCCTATTTGGATGAAGAAGAAGCAATCACGGTATATTTAGCTTTAATGGCTCTGTTGCGCTTTTTTAAAGGCAATCAATCCGCTTTATCCGAAGAACCGATCGGAGAATTACAGCGTCGTTTTCGCATTCCCCTCGATCCCGAACAAGCAAAAGGGGAAACCGTGGCCGTGACGGTGGCCACGATGCCCGATCTATGTGCGGAATTTATGCAACTCTTAGAGGAGGAGGACGACGATGAGGATGATGAGGATGATGAGGAAGAATCCGTACTCAAGGAAAATCTAGTCCCCGATAATGCACATCTGAGTCTGGGAATGGTTCCCTGGCAATTATTAGATAAAATTCGCAGTCGTCCGAAAATCCATTATCAACCCCAATCCGTACCCACAAAAGGGGAGGGTTTCCCCGTGGTCATGATCCAGACCTCCCGACCGAAAGCCAAGGAACTGATCGAAAAAATCGAACAAGCTGGCGGTTTGGAGGCTATTGGTTTTAACCCCGGCGAAGATCCCCTCGAAGATACCCGTTATGATCTGGGGATTCTGAAAATGGCTAACGGTGATCTTTATCTATTTGGGGAATTCGAGCAAGATGATCCCGACCACCGTACCGCGCGCCGCAATTGGCAAAAACGCATCAAAAATACCGAGGGTTATTGTGGTTTGATTATTGCTATGGGTGTAACTGGTTCCTCCTGCGGTAATCCCCAATTAAACGATATGTTAGCCCTCTACGAGGCAAAATCGATCAATAGTAAAGATTTAGACTTGGGAGTTTTGACTCTTATGCCTCACTTCGGTTAATTTGAACCGGCAGCGGCGCAGCTTTTTTCAGTGAACAGTGATCAGTTTGCTTGGCAAATTCATTGACATACTCCCACCGTCAAGCTGCGCTATGAAGTGTAGAAATATGCCCATGACGAATCGATTTTTACCGCCGCGCATGGGCAGAAATTCCCTTAATGGGTAGGTCAACTTCGATCAGGCGTTTAGGGTAGGTCATCAGGGTTAAAATTTTACAATTTGGTTAAAAAATCCCACTCATTAAACCAAGTCGAGCGATCAACAAGATTGAGTAATGAAATAAAATCTTGCTCAATATTGAACTCTATATTATAAGGTTTGGTCACTTGATTGATAATTGCTTGAACATCATTTTTATTAGCCATTTTATAAAATTCACGATTGTCATTGATGTTTTTTAAATACCTCCTAAATAGAGTATTTAGACTAATATCCTTTTCTCTAATAGGATTTTGGTTATTCAAAAAATCCCTTTTACTTAGTTGTTCCCTGACGTTGGCATACCGATGGCAAGTCTCATCAATATAGTTATCATCAAGACTCTCTAGCTTTTGTTGCATAATTGTTAAATAATGATTCTCTAGGGATTGTACCAAAGCAGATCGATCAACATTAATATCATCTTTTTTGGCTTCTAGCCATTTTTTTAGTAGATGAGATAACTTGATCAAATCCATTAATAAAATTGACTCAAAAGTATAAGACGGAGTGATATAAGTTGGAATTTTAAAATGACTACCCAGTGCTTCAATAAGCTTATCACGGTGATCATCCTCAATAAAATCACGATCAAAGACGAGAAAAGCCTTACTCCAAAGCGTTTCTTGATTCTTAATTTGCTGAAAAACTGTCTTATAACTAGGTAAATCCTTAAAAATTTGAGAGACTCCACCTATCACCCAAAAGACATATTTTTTGGTATTTACCCCTAAAGTCATTTTTTGTAACAATGTATAAATTGCTTTTGCATCATCCTGACCTTCCACAAATAAAATATGATCTGCCTCAATAGCATTGATAAAGTCTAAACCATTACTATTACCCAAAGAACTAATAATCGGATTCAGACTAGAGGGATAAATTCCTTTAAAACGAGAGCCAACATCTAAACTATGTTCATCTTTAACCACAGAAGTATAGTGATAGTTGGGTCTGTTTTCAATATGAAAAAGCTGATACAGAGGAACCTGACGAATTAGAGTCTCATTATGAGTTGTTAAAAAGATTTGAGTATTTGTCGAAAATCTAAGAACCGTATCGATTAAACGTTTTTGAATATCCCGATGAATATGACTATCAGGCTCATCAAATAAAATTAAGTTTAGGTCTCTAGTTTTTTCTGGTGCGTAAAGATTCAATAAAATAACAATAATTTGTAACGTTCCACTTCCCAATAGAGAAATATCTTTCTCAATGTCTCTTGACTCGATTTTATAATCAATCACTGATTTTATATCTTTTTGGATATCACTTTTAGGGAAAAACTCAATTTTTTTATCGCCGTTAAAGAGAATATATGATAAATCTCGAATAAATTTATTGTAAAGATTTTCATTTCGATTGGTATCATAATAAAGATTGTATAAACGATTACGAACAACTTCAACAGACTCTCTTTTTTGAATAGATTCAATAATTTGTGGACGAGTCACAAATCTCTCCTCAGTTCTGATGGTAGCTACAGGAGAAGCAAAAGATGCACTAATAGGGTTGGGAAAATTTTCAAAAAACTCATTGAATCCTCTAAAGTTATATTGGTTATAATTCAAAAGCTCGATAACATAATTTAAACCAGAGGTCTTGATAGAAAAACCAATTTCTAAATTTATATTTTCTTTATTTAAATTAATAGACAATTCAATAGGAGCAGTTGTATCACGTTGATAAAAGATATCGTCAATATTTGAAGTTCTAACCGTTTTAATAGTTTCGTAAGGAAAATATTTTTCTGTTGTATGACCGAGAATATAATCACCTTTTTTGTACAACTCTTTATATCCTTTGCCCGCTTGCCGAATTAGCTTATTAAAACACTCATGCCAAAGAGCGATCGCCTCTAGCAAATTGGTTTTTCCTGAATTATTAACCCCAGTAAAGACATTAAAATCAGGATCTAGATCTACGGTAACATTTTGAAAAGACTTAAAATTTTTAATCTGAATTTTGCTGATCTTCATTCCCGTTCATCCTGCCGTAGAATTGCCTCTAGTCCAAGCTGATAATGTTCAATGCTTGTAACAGGTTGCCGTCCTAGCGTAACCGCATCTCGAATGACATAAACTTCCGACATTGTCCCACAGTTAAACACCATATAGAGCTAATAGTCCCGCTTTAATCGTTCGGCTGTTTTATACTTATCTTTGATGTTAGCATAATTGGGAAGTAGGTTAGCCCAATTAAATCTAATTACGGAGCAGCCTCGTAGGTTGGTTTGAGCGAAACAATACTTAGGAGAAAACGTATTAATTCAATTGAAAAAGCGACACCCAACCACCCCAACGCTTACTGCTTAACTCTCAAAGTAATTGGCTGATAGCATTTTTCTTGATTCGTGGCAGGCATCCTACTCGCCTCTCCCACCCCCCCCCTTGTCCCCCCGATGTCGGGGGGGTAGGGGGTGAGGGTAATTAACCATCTCTGCCATTACTTGAGAAAAACGGTATCAGTAGATTGACAAAAATTGGGCTGCAGCCTTAGTTCTGATCACTGATCACTGAAATCGCCAAAATTAAGCGATAATGTAAAGTAAAGTAAAACTTTCTGGACAAATTCTTATTATGGTGTTATTCGGATTCGGAAAAAAATTAACTTTGCCCACCGTAAGGGAGGCCCTACCCGGGCGATCGGAAAAAATGCCCGTACCTAGCACCCACTACGTTAACGGTCATCCTTTGCAGCCCCCCTTCCCCGGCGGTATGGAAACCGCAATGTTTGGTTTAGGCTGTTTTTGGGGAGCAGAGCGCAAATTTTGGCAATTAGAAGGAGTTTACACCACGGCCGTAGGTTATGCGGCTGGTATCACCCCTAATCCCACCTATCAGGAAGTGTGTACCGGCATGACTGGGCATAATGAAGTGGTCTTAGTGGTCTATGATCCCAGTGTGATTTCCTACGAACAACTGTTAAAGGTTTTCTGGGAAAGTCATAATCCCACCCAAGGAATGCGTCAGGGTAATGATACGGGGACTCAGTATCGATCGGGTATCTATACCTATAGTCCCCAGCAAAAGGAATTAGCGGAAAAATCTCGATCGATCTACCAAGAAGCCCTCAATAAAGCCGGCCATGGTCAAATTACCACGGAAATTATCGACGCACCTGAATTTTATTATGCTGAAGTTTATCATCAGCAGTATTTAGCGAAAAATCCCGGCGGTTACTGTGGTTTAGGGGGAACGAAAGTGGAATGTCCCATCGCTCTTGATCTGAAGTTAAATTAAGTAGGATTAGCCGTCAGTTATCAGTTATCAGTTATCAGTTATCAGTGATCAGTTTTCAGTTTTCATTCATAATTTATCATTCATAATTTATAGCGTTTCCTGTTCGCAAGAGGTACATTATCGATGTTGAAAAGCCTAATCAGCAAAGGTTTAACTGTCACACCCAAGTGTGAGAACCGCTATATCATTCAGATCACAAAATATCTTTTCTTTTTTGCAACCAAGAGGTAAGGAGAAAATAAATAAGGGAATGAAGAATTAAAACTCCCCAATTCAATAACAAATTATTGATAGATAATTGATAAACTTGATTGGTATCCTCAAAGGGTAAAGGGATATTAAAGTCATTTTTTTCTTTCGCTTCTGCAATCATAGCTTCCACCTCTACTAATACCCCGTAGGCACCAATCGACCAGCGACTAATCATCAACCATGATAGATATTTTCCCAGACCTTCTAAGTTAAATAATACCCCAGCAAAGATAATCTGAGGAATTAAAATTAAAGGTAATGCGCTATTTGCTTGAGTGATATTACTAACGCCAGCAGAAATTAATAAACCGAGATTAATTGCCGCAAATATAGTTAAAAATGTGGTAATAAAACAGCCAATTAACCAGGTCATTAATTCTGGTTGCGGGTCAGTAAATCCCCAAAATATCACGCAGGTAATTACAATTGTTTGCAGAAAAGCTAAGGCTGCTAAAACCAGAATTTTCGAGAATAAATAGGGTAATAATCCCAGATTAACTAATCTTTCTCGCTGATAAATGGCTGATTCTTTGACAATTTCCTGTAGGGAACAGGCAAAACCTACCCACAATTCCGCGCAGGTAAAAACAAAGAGAGTTTTTAAGGCTAAAGTTGCCGATTCGATAGCATCTTCAGTCCCAGCATTATCTCCCAAAAATAAAGGATCTTTGTCCCCTAAAACCATGGCCATTAAAAAAATTCCGATCGGGGCGGTTAATAGGTATAAAATTAAACTAAATTGATCACGGATAATTAACTTGCTATACCGTTGACATAAGACCTGTAGTTGTTGCCAAAAAGATTGTTGAACCTGTTGCGGTTTACTATGATTTTGCTGAAATATTTTACCGATTCTTGCTTCAATATTATTTTTGTAGTAGTCGGATTTTTGGAAACGTTGGCATTCTTGCTCAACTTTTTCGCTAGTTTCCAGATGAATATAAATATCGGCAAAATCCCCCTGAGGTAAAGAGAAAAAATTTAAGGCCTCCCCCGGAGAACCAAAATAACATAAATTGCCCCCTTGACCAAGAAAAACTAATCGATCGCAGAGATTGATATTATTAGTAGCATGGGTAACTAGGAGAATTGTTCTGCCTTCTTTGGCCAATTTTGCCAGCAATTCCATCATCTTTTTATCTAAACCGGGGTCTAATCCCGAGGTGGGTTCATCTAAAAAGAATAATTTGGGATTGGCTAATAATTCTACCGCAATACTCACCCTTTTTAACTGACCACCGCTTAAGTCTCTGACTAAAGTATTTCTTCTTTCTAATAATTCCACCTGCTGCAGGGTTTTCTCGATCACTTCTTGGCAATTAAGATCCGGAGGTAGCCTTAATTTAGAAGCGTAATATAACACTTCTCCCACGGTTAAATCCCTGTGGACGATATCGTATTGGGGAACATAACCGATTTGGGTGCGATAGATATTAAAATTCTGGCGCAGCTCTTCCCCATTCAGATAAACAGTTCCCGAGGTGGTGGGTTCAATTCCTAATAAAGTCTTTAAGAAAGTCGATTTTCCCGCACCACTTCCCCCGACAATTGCCACTAATTGACTCGGTTCGATCGGTAAGGAGATATGATTGAGAATTATCAAAGGTTGTTTCTTTTTATCCCGCACCATCCTGACGATATCTTCGGCATCCAGACGGATATTATCCCCCGTATCTAATAAAACTAAGTCATCTCCCTGCAACCGAAAACTATAGGGGCCGATTCTCACCGTACAACCGTTAGTTAAAATGGCACTACCCGATACTTTTTCTCCGTCGATAAAGACTCCATTGGTGCTTTTGTCGTAGAGAATATAACGATTCTGGTTATCGCTATCGATAATCGCGTGTTGTCGGGAAATTGTCGGCGCGTCTAAAACCACAGTCGCGGTATTATCTCGTCCTAAAACTACACTGCGATTGCTTAGGGAAACCGATTTAAAAGCTAAAGGTGGGCTTTTTACCTGTTGGTTAGGATGATAATAGGTGATCTTGACCGAATTTTTGACATCTTGACCGATATGAATCTCATCCCCATTTTGTAAAAGATAGCCCTCTTTGGGAGTAATCACGCGATTGTTGATAAAAAGTTGATTGGAACTAGGATTAGTCCCGTCTCCATCGTAGATATAGTAATCATCTCCCTGACGACGAAAACAAGCTTGTACTCGACTCACCACCGTCCAGTGTTGGGGAACAACTAAATCCACCTGTTGACCATCCCGACCCAATTTATAATTAGGACGACTCAGATTAATAGAAGGGAGAATTTCTCCCTGATTGTTAAGAATAATGTAGGGTTCTTGACTAATAACCGTTTTAATGTTGGGAGAATTGGTCATAAAAATTCGATCGGTAGATGGCGTTCGCGAGGGACGGTAAGAAGCTAAGATAGAATTGATGTCTCGATCGCTACTGTTAACCTCAGAGTCTGGAACGAACTCTAGAGATCATCTTAGTAAAACTTCTTAGGATCGATCGAGCTTGTCTAAATTCCTATTCCTAAGACCTATCCACAGGTTATCGTGCTGTTAGACGATGGTTACAACTCCTATTTCTCCTACCGCCAAGGTTTCTAAAGTCGAAGGTATCAAAGAACGCAGTAATTATCTACGAGAACCTTTGGCCAGTGAACTCCTCGAAGATACAACCCATTTTACCGATGCGGCGGTGCAGATCCTCAAATTTCACGGTTCCTATCAACAGGATAATCGCGACAATAGAGCCAAAGGTCAAGAAAAAGACTATCAAATGATGTTGCGTACCCGCAGTCCGGGGGGTTTTATTCCCGCGCAACTATATCTTACCCTCGATAGTTTGTCCGATCGCTACGGTAACGGCACTTTACGCGTGACAACCCGCCAAGGCTTCCAATTACACGGCATTTTAAAGAAAAATCTCAAAGCTACCCTCGGGGAAATTATCCGCAGTATGGGATCCACTTTAGCGGCCTGTGGTGATGTTAACCGCAATGTCACTGCACCGCCAGCCCCCTACAAAAATCGCCCCGAATACGGCTATGCTTGGGAATATGCCAATAATATCGCCGATTTGCTCACTCCCCAAACTGGAGCTTACTACGAAATTTGGCTCGATGGCGAAAAAGTAATCAGTGCAGAAGAAGCGCCGGAAGTCAAGACCGCGAGACAAAAAGATACAAATGGCATTAACAAAAACGATCCGATCGAACCGATCTACGGTCAACATTATATGCCCCGTAAGTTCAAGATGGGTGTCACCGTGCCGGGAGACAACTCCATCGATATCTACACCAATGACATCGGTTTAGTGGTGATTACCGACGCAAATGGTCAATTACAGGGTTTTAACATCCTTGCGGGGGGTGGACTGGGAAGGACCCACAATAAGGAAGAAACTTTCCCCAGAATGGCCGATGCGATCGGTTATGTGGACAAAGAAAATGTGTACGATCTGGTAAAAGCGATCGTGGCAACCCAAAGAGATTACGGAGATCGCGGCGATCGTCGTCATGCCAGAATGAAATATATCCTCGAAGAATGGGGAGTAGAAAAATTCCGCAGCACTGTTGAGGGTTATTTCGGTCAAAAAATTGCCCCCTACCAATCCCTCCCCGATTGGAAATATCAAGACTTTTTGGGATGGAATGAACAGGGAGACGGAAAATTATTTTTTGGTCTTTCTGTGGAGAATGGCCGGGTCAAAAATGAAGGCAGTTTTCAGCTAAAAACCGCCTTAAAAGTGATTATCGAGCGTTTTCAGCTGCCCATGCGCTTGACGGCTAACCATAATATCATTCTCTACGAAATCGAACCCCAGGATCAACAAGCGATCGAGGCGATCCTGAAAGAACACGGAATTGTCACCAATCCCGCCGAAATTGACCCTTTAACCCGTTATTCCATGGCCTGTCCCGCTTGGCCTACCTGTGGATTAGCGATTACTGAGTCAGAAAGAATCTTACCCAGCGTGATTGAACGCATTCGCGCCCTGCTTAATCGCTTAGGATTAAGCAAAGAGCAATTTGTCATCCGCATGACAGGATGTCCTAATGGCTGCGCGCGTCCCTATATGGCAGAATTAGGATTTGTGGGTAGCGCTCCCAATTCCTACCAACTCTGGTTAGGGGGAACAGCCGATCAAACTCGACTAGCGCGCCCCTATTTGGATAAAATGGCGATCGATGATCTAGAAAAGGTCTTAGAACCGATTTTCGTTTACTTCCAACAGGATCAACAAAATAACGAAACCTTCGGAGAATTCTGTCATCGAGTCAATTTCCCTGCTTTACAAGCATTTTCAGCCACCTACACACCTAAAATGACCGAAACTACTACCACTGAATCAAAACCCAAACGCGTGCGTAAAAATCAAAACCGTGTCAGCGTCCCCGATGATATGTTTGTCCGTCTCAAGGAAGCTTCGGAAACGGAAAAACGGCCGATGAATCAAATCATCAATGAGGCGCTAGAGGCCTATTTCAGCCAAAAATCCTAATCAGTTATCAAGGTGGGACTTAACCCACCTTTTTTTAATTAGTATATTCATAGGGTCGGTCTGTCGAAAAAATCATCGTCCATCACATCATCTTGGTTACGCGATATGGTGCAACAATTGGGGCAGTTTCTCAACCCTCAAGCGGGAAGTATAGAGGAATATCAGAAGTTTTTATCAGAAGTCTTACAAGCAGAATATGACAGTAATAGCGATCCTACGGTGGTTTATCCTATCCTACAACGCGGTCAACATCTGTTAGATGATATCTTTGCCCAACTGTTGCAACAATGGGCTAGATATAGGTTTTCTCAAGGGAAACCAGAAGAAGTGGCGGCTATTGTCGGGGTGATTCAGAATTTATGTATTAAGATTGCAGATTTTCCTTTGGGAAGTCGGGCTAATAATCTAGAAATCGCTATTACAGGCTATCAGACCCTCTTAGAAGTATATACCCGTCAAGCTTTTCCTGAAAAATGGGCAAGGATACAAAATAATCTGGGGAATGCTTATAGACATCGCATCAGAGGGGAAAGGGCAGATAATCTAGAGTTAGCTATTGTTGCTTATAATCTGTCTTTAGAAGTATATACCCGTGAGGCTTTTCCTTATGAATGGGCAATGATAAAAAATAATCTGGGTAATGCTTATAGTGATCGTATCAGAGGGGAAAGGGCAGAAAATTTAGAGTTAGCTATTGTTGCTTATAACCAGTCTTTAGAAGTCTATACCCGTGATGCTTTTCCTTATGAATGGGCAGGGGTACAAAATAATCTGGGTACTGCTTATAGTAATCGCATCAGAGGGGAAAGGGCAGATAATCTAGAGTTAGCTATAGCAGCATTAAACCAGTCTTTAGAAGTATATACCCGTCAAGCTTTTCCTGAAGATTGGGCAGTAATACAAAATAATCTAGGGACTGCTTATAGTGATCGTATTAGAGGGGAAAGGGCAGATAATCTAGAGTTAGCTATTGTTGCTTATAACCAGTCTTTAGAAGTCTATACCCGTGAAGCCTTTTCTTATGAATGGGCAAGGACACAAAATAATCTGGGTGCTGCTTATAGTCAACGCATCAGAGGGGAAAGGGCAGAAAATTTAGAGTTAGCTATTGTTGCTTATAACCTGTCTTTAGAAGTCTATACCCGTGATGCTTTTCCTTATGAATGGGCAAGGACACAAAATAATCTGGGGAATGCTTATAGACATCGCATCAGAGGGCAAAGGGCAGATAATCTAGAGTTAGCTATTGTTGCTTACAACCAGTCTTTAGAAGTGTTGACCCGTGATGCTTTTCCTCAAGATTGGGCAGTAACACAAAATAATCTGGGGTCTGCTTACATAAACAGAATCAAAGGAGACATAGTAGAGAATATAGAAACCGCAATTTTCTGTTATCAAGAAGCCTTAAAAATTCGTACTTTTGATGTCTTTCCTCTTGACTGGGCAACTACTCAAAATAATTTAGGCAATGCTTATAGTGAACGAATTAGAGGCAATAAAGCCGAGAATATCGAAAATGCAATTGTCTGTTATCAAGAAGCCTTACAAATTTATACCCGTCAAGCCTTTCCAAGAGATTGGGCAGAGACACAATATAATTTAGCCAATACTCTCAGAGAACGATTTAAACTTCTTGGTAAAGTGGCAGACATTCAACAAGCAATTAACTCTTATAAACAAGCTGGAGAAATTATTGAAAAAACCGAAGACAAAACCTTATATTTTAACTATTCCTATCAATTAGGAAAAGCTTTATTTGAGGGCGGATATTATACAGAAGCTATTGAACACTTAGAAAATTGTCAGCAACGTTATCAAAAACAAAAGGATATTAGTAGTTTGGCTCCAATTTTATTGGAACTTGCCCGTCTCTATCATCGCACTGGTAGGCTCGAACAGGCAAGACTTTATTTTAAAGATTCTTTACGTCTATTCCGCCGTTTGGGTGATCAAGATAATGTGGCTTCTGTGACAACTGCACTGGGCAATCTAGAAATACAAATTGGCAAGATTTCCCAAGCTTGTAGTCATTTAAAAGAGGCACAAACATATTATCAAGAAAAAAATAATTCAGAACGACTAGAGGAAATTAATTATCTACTAAAAATTCTACAATCTGTGTAAAAAATGTCAAGACTCAGCCGTTATCAATCAACTCTCAAAAGATGGGGACTTATAGAAAATCCTTTTCGACCAACTCCCCCCGATGATCGCAAAAAATTAGCAAAGATTTTTTATGGACGAGATCAAGTTTTAGATATAGTTATTCCGACCCTCTATGAAGGACGTAATATCTTAGTTAGGGGGGCTTGGGGTATTGGTAAAACTGCCTTAATTTTTAATTTAATTAACCAGTTACAACAGGAAGTTAACCAATTAAATGAAAAAATGTTATTGCTTTATATTAGCAGTATTCCTGGGGAAAGTTCCACGGAATTTTATCGTGCTTTATTATTAGCTGTAGCCGATAGTTTAGCGGATAGTGATCAAGAATCAGAAGACATTGCTAATACGCTTTTAGGTTATTCTATCCAACGCAATAAAACCACTACTGAAGGACAAGTTAAATTAGGCTTTTTATCCTTTGGCAAAAAGGAAGAATCCCCTGCTAATCAACTGACTCCCACTGCCAATGCTGATCCCTATCCTTTACTCATTCGTTTATTAAATAAAGCCGAAGAAATTTATTCTCGTATTGTTATTGCTATTGATGATTTTGACAAAAAAGACCCCATTGTTGTCCAGACAATTTTAGAAAGTAGTTTAGATTTATTTCGGATGGGAAAACATCGGGGATTTATCATGACAGGAAGAGGCTTTACCGAGTTTCAAGAAGCAACCTTAAAAGCCCTTGGTATCTTTTCTGAAGATATTCCCCTCGAACCCATGAGTCAAGATGATTTACGTCACATTGCTATTAATTATCTTAATAGTGCCAGAAACGAACAGCGAAATGATCCCTATCCTTTCACAGAGGAAGTCATCAATTTAATTACGGGTTACGCTCAAGGAATTCCTCGAGAACTGAATACTATCTGTGAAAAAGTATTACGGCAAGCTGCTTCAGAAGGATATGAAATTATTGATGAAACTGCTTTTTATTCAATTTGGCAAATCCTTCAAGAAAAATTTACTTATCCCTTAAGTCCTCAGTTTCGTCATTTATTATACGTTGCTCATCAAGCCGGTGGCATTAGTGAGAATATTTCTGATCAAACTTTGGCTAAACTTGATGCTATAACCTTTGTTGCTCTCTTGCCCCAACTTAAATCGATGGAAGAACAAGGATTATTAATTCGTCAAGAAGATCAAAGCGGTTTTCGTTTTGTTCCTTCCCAATTATTTCAACCTAAGTTACTCCCTGAGTCTCAGTCTGAGTAAATAATAATTGAAGCCATTAGGGGAGTTATAAAAATCGATCAAGCAAAAAAGCAACTAGGTAATGATTGGGTAGTGGTGGTGAGCCATGGTGCTTATCTTGTATGAAGTGTGTAAAATATTTGTTAATAAGTATCTAAGCACAATTAATTACACATCTAAGCCACTACTCCGTCAGACTTCTGCGGTGGTGAGCAAACAGAGAACTGAAAACGCAAATCCGATCCCTAATAAGTAGTCATGCAAAATTAATTACCTGCCCGATCGAGCTAAAACCCTTACGGGGCAATGATCGTCATGTGTAAATAATTTTGCCTAGGTACTTAGCTTTATCCCGTCTCCCGTCTCCCGTCTCCCGTCTCCCGTCTCCCGTCTCCTGTCTCCTGTCTCCTGTCTCCTGTCTCGACTAGGAAATTAATTTTGCACGACTACTTAACAATAATTTGCTCAACTCACTATCTTTATCTAAAAAAATGGAGAATCCCGTTGGGGCTATTTGATACTTTATTTATGACTAAGATAACCAACAAAGCAAAGCGTTAAACCTTCGTCCCCACTCCCCAACCACTCACGGATTAATTTGGCTCTTCGTTACCCTTTATGCTAAATCAACAGACAAGATGCCAAGATAACATACTTCTAACCCAAAAATTACGAAAGTTTCTCAAGCCATAGCCTCTCCGTTTTATTAGTTTAAGTTTATTGTTGATTCCCTCGACCACCCCATTCGTTGTCCTTTGCTCGAAATAACTAATGATTTCTCCAAACCAGTTTCGGATTGTTTGACAACTCTTGGTAAAAACACTGGAGGATTTTGCCAACCATTCCGAGATGGATAGCAGTCCTTCTGTCGGATTCTCTGAGGTTTCATAAATCTTT